>CAZFGM010001009.1:0-2172 GCA_964518515.1 uncultured Alcaligenaceae bacterium
CATGAACGCCCTGGCCGAGATTAACGGCGAGCCGATTCCCTTTGACACCGATTAATTTCGAAATTCGAAATGCAAAACGACTGGAAAACCTACTTCCTTGGTCTCGAATTTGTTTTTCTAGTTCCCAATGAACTGCACAGTAGGACGGCCTTTCCAGGTTCGGACCGGTTTTTCAATTCGGATTTTGAATTTCGGATTTGTTTCGGATTTCGATATTCGGATTTCGGATTTTTCCATGCCCCCTTATCCCATCTACTGCTACACGCGCGGCTGCCCGAACCTGGCCGTGTACAAGATCGCCGCCCGCTGGTCCGACGGCGTCATCGGCGAATTGAAAACCTACGCGCTGTGCTGCGCCGCTTGCCTGGCCGACGGCTACCGCCAAAGCCGGGCCAAGCAAGCCGCTTGCCGCTTGACCAGCCGCGAAACCCTGGAGCCGCCCGGCATCTATCGCCTGGAGCGGGGACTACGCGATCAGAAACTCCAACGCTTGCCCGAGTTGGAAGAGCCATTGACACCTCACCCCTCCGCGGAAGAGTAAGAGTAAGAGCAAGAGCAAGGGCAGGAAGAGGATTACGCTTCTTCCGGGACCCTGCCCCGAAGAAGTGGCCCCTTCGGGGCAGATCAAATATTGCCAATTACCAATTACCAATTGCCAATTACCAATTGCCAATTGCCAATTGCCAATCAAGCAAGTTTGAAAATCTTTTGGAATCCTCTAAAAAAAATTGGCAATTGGAAATTGGTAATTGGAAATTGGCAATTTTGTTTGCGACAACTTTTTGTCGCAAAAACGGCCCGAAGGGCCTAGCAGGATTAGACGCCGAGTTTTTGCCGTTGCCTCATATAAGGGGGATTGAGCGGCTTCCACGAGTCCTACTCCTTATCTAAATCGTGCTCTTCATCCTCTTCCTGATCGTAATCTACCTCCTAATCTTACTCTTCTTTCGACCACGCCCCGCCGCCGTCATTTTGGTCCCTGAGACGGAGACGGTTGCAGCTGGGGTTTCATGCGGAGGTAAACCAGGTAACCAACAAAGCCCAGTATCCACGAGATGGCCCGCCGCACCAGGGAACCGAGCACGCCAAAGATGAAGTCAAAGCCGAGGATGGCATAGAGAGTGCCGAAGCCGATTTCCCCGCCGCCGACGCCTCCCGGCGCGGGGAAGCCGGCTTCCAAGGTCATGCCCACCGGGACCACCAGAAAATGGGTCCCCAGCGACGGAATCTCTCGGGCCGGGGTCAAGGTTTGGGCGGCGAAAAAAAAGGTGAGCACAAAACCGGCATGGCCGATCGTGGCCAGCAGCAGGCCCAGGGCCACCGAGCGGCCGCGGCAGCGATACAGCCACACCGACCGCCAAAACTCGGCCAAGGCCGGGCCCACCTTGGCCAGCCGCTCGAGCCGGCCGGCAAATAGCTCCGCCCGGGCGCTGGATAAAAAACCCAGCACGATCCAAAAAACCAGGCTGAGGACCACGATAGCGCCGGCCCCGAGGATTATCGTTTGCAAGATGGGAACGTCCTCGGGCCGGGCCAAGGTTTGCAGCTGCCCGGTGAGCCACGCCAATCCCCCGAGGAAAGCCACCAGGTAGACCAGGCCGCACAGGCCGACGGCGCGATCCAACAGCACCGTCGCCACGGCCACGGTCCGCCGGCTTTGTTCGCGGGCTATGCAGGTCGCCTTGATGATGTCGCCGCCCACCGACCCCGGCAACAGCGTGTTGAAAAAAAAACCCACCATCCCCAGCCGGAACGCATTGGCCAACGTGAACGGCAGATCCTGCGCCCGTACCAGGACATACCAGCGGACGAAGGTGAGCGCCACGCTGGCGCCGCCAATCGCCAACGCCAGCACCAGCGGCCCAAGGTGGATGGGCCGGGTCAAGGCCGCCGACAGGCCGATGGCTTCGCCCTTCTCGGAGGTAACGTCCCAATGAAACCAGATCACGCCGGCCAGGATGCCAAAGCCCAACCCATATTTCAGCAGGGTAATGACGCGTCGTTTGACCATGGGTAGGGGCCATTCTGGGACAAGACCGGGATTCTGTCCAGTCGAACCCTCGTGGGGTCACCCCCGTGGGGTCGTTGACCTGGCCTTCTTTCCCGGCAGTAAGCCGGAAAGAGACCACGCTTTTTCCGGGACGTGGCCCGGAAAAAGTGGCCCCTTTCGGG
>CAZFGM010001010.1:0-2169 GCA_964518515.1 uncultured Alcaligenaceae bacterium
GGGCCGGCCCACTTCTGACCGCCAAAGTGGCCTATGCGGTGGCCGCTGTTAACACTTCATGCGCCGAGGCGAAATAGTGCGGCCCGTTCTGGCCGTGGCTTGCAATACGCCCAGCGGTGGTTCCGGCGAGAACCTTCCGCATGTCGAACAAGACAGTGGACAGGTTTTTTCCAAGAGCGGCTATCCCTTTGAGGCAGGTCCGGGCCTTGTCCACCTTGCCTTCCTTTATCAGCATGTCGGCGGCTTTCAGGACTTCGAGAGATTCTTCCGCGGCGTGGGAAGCCAAAAAGAATTGGGGATCAACAGGCATGACACCACTCCAAAAAAATGGGCCGGGCAGCCGGTCGAATGGGAGTGGTGCTTAACCATTCAAACCGGCTGACCGCGCGATGGGAGCTACCCATCTACCCGATACAGATATTTTACCCGGCAAACAACCGCAGCGCGGGCCGTTCCGCGCGGACTTCTTCTTCCTGGGCGTCGTGACGACTGCTTTTTTCTTCCTGAGTACCTTGCCCCTGGCCGGGGGTTTTGCCGAAAAGCCAATCGTGGACGTGCTGCGCCACGGCAACCAGGCGTGCATTTTCGATCCGTTCGCGGTATTGAGCGCCCATCGAAGGATCGGCATGGCCCATTATCAGGTCGCAAGCCACGGGGTCACGAGCGCCGTCGGCCACGGTGCGGAAGATGTGCCTCAAGGTGTAAAAGCCGATGCCGCCGTGGTGGATTTTGAGTTTCTTCATCAGGTCACGGGTTACAACGCTGACCGGGTTGGCGATACCTTTGACGAGCCAGGGCCGGCCCCTGGTGGTAACGAAAACCAGGTCTTTTGCATCGTCCTGGGGTTCGGGACGTTCGGCAAGCGCGGCCTTCAACGCCTCCACAGTTTCGGGCCACAGGGGGCAGCGGCGCGGGATGCCCGTTTTCGGCCTGGGGTAGTTGATCCAGGCGGTTTCCAGGTCCAGAGCGGACAGGGGCAGCGTGGCAACGTCGTGGTTGCCGAATCCACAGTTGACCCCCAGCAGGAGCATGGCCTTGAGCGGCAGGCCGGCGGCGGCGATCAGCTTGCGGAGTTGATCCGCTTCTAGCATCCGCTCGCCGTTCTTGGCGCGGTGCCGCCGCATGACCCCGGCGGACGGCTTCTTGAATTGCGGGCCGTACCGGACGGGCCTTTCGATCAGCCCGGCCTCGAAACCGTATTTGAACACCGTGCGGACCTTCTGAATCTCGTTGCCCAGGCGGACAGGTCCCCACTTTTCCGCCATCGCCTTCCGAAGCGCCTCGAAGTCGTCCGCCGCCAAGTCGTCCACAAGCCGCGTGCCGACGAACGTGCTGACCAGCCGATCCGTCGTCGCCGTATACTCTTCGTACATCCGGTCGCTGATTTCGCCGGCTGCCTTCTGGTTCAGCTTGGCGGTGCGGAACCGGTTGCATAGGTCGGCAACCGTCAGGCCGTCGCCCTTGACGCGCGGCGTCCGCCCGGCGTGCAGGTCGTCGGCCTGGGCCTTGTAGATTTCCAGGGCCTCTTTCCAACTCGCTTCATACGGCAGGGGCGTCAGCTGGCCGTTGACCCGCTTGGCCCATTTGCCGAAGTAGTGAATCTGGCCACGGATTTTTTTCTGCCAGGCACCGCTGTCGTGGGGCGTGAGGGGGAAGTCCGGGTAGGGTTTCTTGGGCCGATCCGTGGTCCCTTTTTTCTTGGCTCGTTTGGCGGGCTTTTGGACTTGCTCTGGTTCAACCCCTTCGATTTGCTTTTCGAGATTGGTAAGGTTTTGGCGTGTGCCTTCCAAAATTCGGCGTGCAACACCTGCCATCCCTTGGTCATCAAGAAGAGGCAGCCGCTCTTCGGAGCGGTCGAGTTCCTTCTTGAGCCGGTCGATTTTCTTCTTGAGCCGGTCTACCGCTTTACGGGAGCGGCCCTTCCGGGTAGAATTACCTGACATGGCGCTACCTCCGTTGGTTAAGGTTAGGTGGCGTCGCCTCCGGCGGGGAACAACCGCCGGGGGCAACTTTTACTACCCTAAATTATACGGGTAGTAAAAACGGTAGTAAAGCGAAAAAAACCGGTTTTCCGAAAAAAGTGAAAAACAGCAAAAACCTAGGAAAAATTGCACTTCGGAGAGGTGGCTGAGCGGCCGAAAGCGCCGGTTTGCTAAACCGGTGAGGGGC
>CAZFGM010001011.1:0-2166 GCA_964518515.1 uncultured Alcaligenaceae bacterium
ATGGCCGTCATTCTCCGCGACGTGCCCGGGGGGTATCATTGGGGCTGGTATTCCCGCGAAGATCCCCGCATGCACGTTCAGACGGTGGACGAAGCTCACCGCAATGTGTACAAGGTGTGGCTGGAAAGCAAGGGCACACGCATCTTTGAACCGGTGGGTCCGATTCCGGCAAAGGTGTTGAAGAAGCTTCGTGCTGAGGTTGGCAGGCTCCGGCGACACATCGACGGCCGGTGGGGGAGCTTTATGATTAGAAACGGCTGGCTGCAACTCAACGTGTCCCTTCCCGAAGTAGCGCTCACGGCCTACCCCGGCACGCCCCACCGCTTTACGCGCAAGGTTAATCTCCAGGACTGGTTCTCTCCAGAGACCTATGCCCGAATCCGCCCGGCAGATGTTTTCCTCAATGAGGAATTAGGGACCCTGTCTGTTTTCAAGGACGTGCCGGAGGATCGCCGCGAGGATCTTGATCTGGCGACGATCTTGTGGCGAGATTAGGCTTGGTTTCTGACTGCACTCAGGGCTTTCTCGTGTATGTGGCGTAGTTGGTTTTTTGAATAAGTGGCCACATCGATGCGCCGCCGCAAGTCCTCACGCTGCTGCTGGTTACATCGTCGCATGTCATCGATGTGGCCACGAACGCAGGGGGGTATCCCGGCGTGCCGATTGATTGCAATGTATTGGCAGGGGGATAGACACGCCCTGGATCCAAGCGTTGTCACCCCTGGCTATTGACGTTCGCCCCGTTGGGGCTCGGTGCTTGCTTGACGGCATTGTTAACCTGACCGTCAAAACCGTGGAGCATGGAGGCGAAGGCCCGGCGGACGTTCCTTAGGCGAACGGCAGGGGTTAACGTACCTGCCGTGGGCGTATGGTGATGTCGTATTTGCCGAGGGTGGGCGAGCGTTCCAGCCGGGATTCGAGTTCCTTTTTGGCGCGGCCGGTAACGCGGACTCCGTCGGGGTAGTCTCCCCACAGCCGCTTGACGGTGGGGTGCGCGCCTTTCCAGAACATGCGCAGGGCGCATTGGAGGACGATCTTCAGGCAGGTCAGCAGCACCCCATTCCACTTTTTCTCCAGCGCCGACCAGCAACGTTCGATCGGGTTGTACTTGCTGTGATACGGCGGGTAGTACACCAGTCGCAGCGTCAGCCCCGACCAGTCCGCGAACTCAAGCAAGCGCTTGAGAAACTGCGTGCGCGCCCCCGAGTTGTTCGGGCCATTGTCCAGATAGATCACCAACTGGCGCACGTGCGTCAACCGTGCATGCACCATCTGCCACCACAGTTTCAGCCCATCCACCCAAAAGTCGCTCGTCTCACGGGAACCGAAGATCAGCGTCAAGGCACCCGTCGCCAGGACCAGAATTCCCAAAGGCGTCAGTTTCGTCTTGGCCGGCGGATCGTGGTCCCACCCTTGGGTCACCTCACCCGCCGCATTGGTCCGGGTTTTTTCCCCCACGCGAATAGTCGCCTAACGCCACCTTCGCCTTGGTGTCCATCGAGATTTCCAAGCTCGCCGGATCGCCGCGTGCTTCGGCTTGCACGGCGGCAACGTTCGCGAAAATGGCGTCGGTCTGCGGAACTTTCTTGAGCGGCTTGCCTTTCTGAATCCGCTTCAAGCGATAGTTCATGCGGTTGAGGATGTTCCGCATGGTCCGCTCCGCGGGAACGTCTTGCTCCCGATAACCCTTGTCGATCAGCGCTTGCCGTACCTCCCCCGCCGATAGATTGCTGTAGCGCCGCGACGACTTCAACTCGGGATCCGTCTGCGTCTTGGGCTCCACGATCGCCTGGATGTCCGCAGCCAATTGCGGATGCCGCTCTTCCCAGCTTGGCCGGCGTCGGCCGGCGAAGTTCTCCAGACAACGCACACCCGAGGCCCGTTCCCGCAGTCCTTTTTCCGCCGTCGCTCGACCCCAGCCGAAGCGCTCTTCCGAGCGCCGGGCACTGCCCTCGCACAGGGTCAGCGTGACCTCGGCGATGAACAGCCGCCGCTTGTGCCCTGCCAGCGCCTTGGCGGCCACGACAATCAACCTGTCTGAACCATCAAGAGTGCCTTCCATGGCTCCTCCCCCAACAAAGTGGCAGACCCAAAAACCCAAGTCTCCCATCTTGGAGCGATTCAGAACAGGCCAAGTTCTGGTAAACTACCTCTTGCCGCTCGCCT
>CAZFGM010001012.1:0-2165 GCA_964518515.1 uncultured Alcaligenaceae bacterium
CAGGGGCGCTTTTATATCCCATGTTACCGCTGGAGGCATTGTACCGGTCGATTCCCCGTCCCGCCGGGACGCAACGTCTTTCCGCCGCATTCATCCCCGCTCGTTCTTGGCCTTCATCGCGGGAAGCAAACCGACCCTGTACCAGGTCGTCCCCGCGAACAGGACACGCAAAAGGATGCGCCATGGTATCGACTGAACTGGGAGCTTGTGAATGGTTTGTCTGGGACCTCCGCCGCAGCAACCTCATTGACCGCGGCCAGCTGGATCAGGTCGTGGGCGAATTTTTGAACAAAAATCCCCGCGCCGAACCGCCGGCCCTCGCTGAGTTCCTGGTGGAACAAGGAATCTTGACTCCCTTCCAGGCGGAACGCCTCTTGCAAGGCAAGACGCAGGGCTTTGTCCTCGGGCCGTTTACCCTCATGGACGCCCTGGGCGCGGGCAGCATGGGCACCGTCTACAAGGCCCATTCCAAAACGGATGGTAATTGGTACGCCGTCAAGGTTCTGCCGCGTCGCAGCATGTGGAACGTGCGCATCGCCCGCCGCAAGGTGCGCGCCTTCGAGCAATGCCGGCACCCGAGCGTGGTGCCGTTTGTCGATGTCGGCACCGCCGGTGGCATGCATTACCTGGCCTGGCCCTATGTCGAAGGCCAGCCGCTGGAGAAACTGATCCAGGACCAGGGCAAGTTGAAGCCCGGTGTAGTGGCCCACTTCGCCTTGCAGGTGGCCGAAGGCCTGGAAATCTGCCACCAACAGGGCCTCTTCCACGGCCTCCTCAAACCCTCCAACCTGATGATCGGCGAGGGCAACCAGGTTTACATCCTTGATTTCGGCATCGGTTGCCTGTTGGCCGAGACCGAGGGCGAATCGTTGGTGGACACCATGTCCACGGCGAATTCGGTGGCCAGCGGCCTGGATTGCGCCAGCCCCGAAAGCATCATGGACCCGACCAACCTGACGCCCGCCGGCGATCAGTATAGCCTGGGCTGCCTTTTGTATTACGCCCTGTGCGGCCAATATCCGTTCCCCGAGGGCAGTGCCGCTGAAAAGATGATGGCCCACCAGTTCCAGGAACCCGCGTCGCTGGCCCAGCTGAATCCGGACATCCCCGCAGCACTGGTAGCCATTGTCCAGCGGCTGATGAAGAAAAAGCCCGAAGAGCGGTTCCAGAGCGTGGGCGAGTTGGTAGAGGCGTTTCGGCCCCTGGCGGGCGACGTACCGCCGACTGTACCCGCCGTCCGGCTGCCGGCCCGGCCGCTGCCGCTGCGCCCGCCGGTTTCGGCCCCACACCGGCCGGCCCCGCCGCCCGGTGCCGCCGCCGCCCGGCCGGCAGGCCCGAGCCTGCCCTCGCGGCAATCCATCAGCCCGTCGCAACCGACGCCGCGGCCGCCCACCATGGGCGCTTTGCCCACCCGGCCGCAAACCATGGCCGCCTTGGCGTCGCGCCCGAAAACCACGGCCGCCTTACCCAACCGGCCGGCCGCCATGGCCGATGTGCCCGCGCGGCCAAGCGGGCGCAGGACTCCGGTTCCACCGCCGCCGCCGCCCGACCTGCCTCGCGAAATCCCCGGCAACGTTCCCGGCTTGCCCGGCAGCGGCTCGCTGGAAGACCGCCTGGGACCCCTGGGCATTACCATTGGCGCTATCGCCGCCTGTGCCCTGGTGTGGATTGCTGCCTTGTGGTTGAAACTGTTTTAACAGTGAGCCCGCAGCGCCAGCAAGGGTAACAGCGAACTCCCTTGCTGGCGCTTCGGGCTCTCCACCGACCTTTCCAGAGCCGCGATGGTGGGAGTGGCCCGCTCCTGCTATCGCGGTTTGGCTTACTCCTTGGGAATGGCTCCGCAAATCCGAAATCCGAAACATCAAAATCCGAAATCCCTACACTCCACAATCGGCCTTTCGGATGTCGATTTTCGGATTTGGGATATGTTTCGGATGTCGATTTTCGGATTTCGAGTTTTATCTTCTCCGCAGGTTGCATAGTTGCATACAATACCATTGCGCTTTTTGCAGGTTTGATGTCGGATTCCCGGTTTTCAGGCCCGTTCACGGGCCTTACCGCGCCAGCGGTTCAGGCCCGCCGTTCACGGCGGGTGGCTGGTTCATCCTCCGGGCCCGCCAGCCCCGTTCACGGGGCTTCTCGCAGTTCGGCTTTAGCCCCCAGGA
>CAZFGM010001013.1:0-2162 GCA_964518515.1 uncultured Alcaligenaceae bacterium
GAGCCAGGATGGCGCCCATGCCGGGCTTGTTCTGGCCCTGGCCGTTGTCGGCGGGGGGGAAATCGTAGCCGGTCATGACCCAGTGGGTGCCGCCGCCGTGCCCGGAGTTGCGATGCGCGAACGAGCGGACGAAGGCCATCTTGTCGGCGACGCGGGCCATCTTGGAGAACACGCTGCCCAACTCGAGGCCGGGAACGTTGGTCTGCACGGCGCCGATGGTGCTGCGGAACTCGACTGGAGCGGTCATTTTCGGGTCGAAGGTTTCGACATGGGTCGGACCGCCGCCCAGCCACAGCCAGACGACCGAGGTGTTGCGGGTGGCGCGTCCGGCCGCGGCGGCCGCCGCCCGGGCGCGTAAGAGATCGGGCAGCAGCAAACCGCCCATGCCCAAGGCGCCGGCCTTGAGGAAATCACGGCGCGTCGAGCCGTCGCAGTTGGTTCCTTTCCTGGAACCCCAAAGGTGAAACATGGAAAACCCCCTTGTCATTTGCCGCGCGTCCTTACCGCGATCTGTCCCGGGGTGCGGGACAATAGCCTGGCAGGTAGGAAAAGCTTGCAGTAAGTGGCGGACGATCCCCCCTAAAAGGTGAACAAACACACCTATAACCTACGAGGCTTTTGAGTCCGTGTCAATTGCGAAATTTTTTTTCTTGCGGGGCGAAAGCATCATGGATCAGGCGGAAACCGATCCCGCCCGTTTCCGCCATCGCCAGGCGTAGCCGAGGATGCCGAATGCGCCGAGGCCGAGCATGGTCAGGCTGGCCGGTTCGGGGATTACAGCCGGCTCGGGCACCGGTTCTACGGTTAAGTTAACACCCACATGGGTGCCGGCAGATGAAGTGGTTACGAAGCGCAGTTCGATCGTGTCACCGGCGGACAAGGAGACACCGGTCTTCCCGAACTTGAAAGGGGAGGCCCTACTATGACTGTCCCCGTCAAAGAGGGAAACAGAGGTAAATGTTGCTCCCTGTATGAGCACGAAAACATCCGCAGAACGGCCAATATGGACGGCCTGCCACACGTTTCCGGAAAAGTCGTACATTCCAGAGGATGGGGCCTTCCAGGTGACGGAACTGAGGTTGCTTGTCCCAGCCGCTCCGCTGCCGCTGTCCCACGTGTGGGTATTTACATCCCCTGCGACAAGATCATAATCAAGGGGTGAATTCTGTGAACTCAGCGTCCTGTCGGACTTCAACCAAGCCACAATGTGACCCTGGCCGGTCGCTGTCAGCGCCCATGCGTCCTGGCCCGCCCACCAAGGAGCATGGGTAGCCCAATCGGTCTGATGGACCGTGATCGGCCCGTTGCTGTTGTTGTAAGACCAGACGGCATTCGGGTTGGTCGTGTCACTCCAGTCTGCCGCGAGGTCGTAGATAGGAGCTGCCCGGGCCGGCGCGCCGATGCCCGAGAGCACCAAGACCGCCAGCCACACCGTCAGGCGGCGTAGGCCGACACGACGCTTGGTAGGCATGATTGATTCGCTCTTTTCCGGGCACCAACACGCAGCGAGAATAAGCTCGCGCCAGATTTCGGGTCCGACCCGCCGCGGTCAGTTGCCGAGAAGATTAGCAACTCCGATGCCCTTTCCGGCCCAAAGCCGCTTTTTCCCTTTCCCAAGCGGGTTTCGTCAGGGAAACATCGCGGAAAGTTGCGGTTTTTCTTGTCGGCACGATCCGGTCTTGGGCGTGGCCAAGCCCCGAAAACCGTCAACCGGCGTTGACAGCAGGCGGTGGTTGTTGGCGCGGTATCGGGTAGAACACTTGGGACGTGCGTCAAGCAGTCGTGAATTTTGCAGTTCAAGGTGATATAATTTTCCAGGGCCTGTAAAGGGCGTGGTCGAACCCCGAAAGGCAGAGTAAACGATGACCTGGAGAGGACGGGCGAAGGTCTGTGGAGGCCACCTCGTGATGAACGAGGCTGTGCCGCTGCCTGACGACACGGAGGTCATTGTCCAGGTCGAGCCGGCAAGAGCCAGCGTCAAACCTCCAGGGGATTGCCGTTTCGGAGGAAGTAGAGGACTTCGCCGCGTTCTTTGGCCTGTGGGCGGATCGGGAGGAAATGAAGGACAGCGTCGCTTGGGTTCAGCAGGAGCGGGACAAGTGGCGTGAGCGTCTCACCCATCCGGATTGACCGGTTTGGCCAATCGGCCAGTTCTCAGCAGG
>CAZFGM010001014.1:0-2159 GCA_964518515.1 uncultured Alcaligenaceae bacterium
AACCTGGCGGAAAGTCTAAAAAACACGAGCAAAAAAATCCCTGGTTCACGGGGCTGGAAAACAGCTGGTCAAAGGCTGTCCTTCCCGATTCTTTGGCTACATTCTCCTTTTTTCTTCTTGCCACGGCCCGAAACTTTTTTGCCATTCGATTCGATCACGCCCGCCTGAACCAACGCTTGATATTGTCCTTGGCCAATTACCAAGACGTGGGTGGGCCGGGTCCGAAACATCCCTCCCATGCTCAATAGCACGTCAAGGGCTTTTGCGTATTTGGCGTTGTCTTTGATCTGAACAGCGGGCATTGCCTTCCTCCTTCTTGTTCACCAAAAATGAATTATACCATTCCGGGTTAGAAAATCACTTCCCCAGAAAACCTATACCCAGAAAGCGGAGGGACCCGCTTGCCTTTCGCCAAACCACTCCGACCCTCGGTTGGCCCTAGAAGAAAGAACTCCGTTATGCTTAAATGAGCGGCGAAGCGGACCTGCAGGAACGACCATGAACCGCATGTCGATGAAAACATTTGCCCGCATCGTCTCCCGCGTCATGGAGACGCTGCCGAAAGAATTCGACTCGTACCTGGACAACCTGGTCGTGGATGTGGAGGAAGAGCCGGACCCCGAGACCTTGAAGGACCTGGGTTATACCGACGATGAGATCGCCGCGGGCGAATCGCTGTTCGGCCTGTTTGCTCCCATGCAACTGCCGTCTCTCTGGGGCGGCGCGGTCATCGACATCGGCGACATGCCGCATCGCCTGATCATCTACAAGCGCCCGCTGGAAGAAGAATTTTCCGGGCGACAACTTCTCATCGAAATCCGCAAGACCGTCATCCACGAGCTGGCCCACCACTTCGGCTGGTCCGACCGCGACCTCGAACGCTTCGACGACACCGAGGATCCGTTCGGGGATGATTTTGAAAACCTGTTGTAAGGAGTGGTCCCATTGGCAATAGAATAAACGTGCTCCAAAACCGGGAAGGAGGGCGATCATGACCATTACCATCGAAGCCACTTATCGAAATGGCGTTCTCAAGCCCAGAAAGAAGCTAAAAATCCCGGAAGGCACTCGAGTTCAGGTAACCATTACCCCGGCCCCGATGCCCGCGGCCGACAAAATACCACCCCGGAATCGGGAAGGCGCCAGGAATCGGCTCCGGAAGTTGCAACGCAAAGTCGGCAGGGCCTTGCGGGAGCAGGGAATCACCGAAGACGAAGTTATGCGGGAGATTTTGAAAGATGACTGAACCGCAGCCGTCGGATGCTGGTCCGCTTGTCGTAGTCTTTGATACGAACGTACTCATTCCTCTTTGCCTCCCCTCAGGCAGGTCGCAATCCACCCGTTTACTTTCCCGCCTGCAAAAGGCCGGAGCCGCCGTGCGCTTTTCCACGCCAATGCTGGATGAAGTCCGTGAGAAGATGCGGAGAAAAAAAACCCTTCGTCGCTGGCTCCAACTATCCGGGGAAGAAATTGAACAGTTCGTGCATGATATTCCAGCAATATTGGGTCACGATCCTCTTTCAGGAAAGGTTGCGGTAACTGGGGTGGTAAAGTCTGACCCCAAGGATGACATGATTATCGCTGCTGCCGTTGAGGCAAAAGCTTCCTACCTTGTTACGGAAGATCGTCATCTGTTGGAGCTCAAGGATTATCAAGGGATCAAAATCATGACCCGGAAGGAGTTTTCCCAGGAACTGGATCAACTCGGAATTCCCTAAGAAAACCCAGCTCGATCACGCCATGGCCTTGCGAAACTCCTCGAACAAATACGTGCTGTCGTGCGGCCCCGCCGAAGCTTCGGGGTGGTATTGCACGCTAAAGAGCGGCCAGCGGCGGTGGCGCATGCCTTCGAGCGTGCCGTCGTTGAGGTTGATGTGGGTGGACTCCAGGTCGGGCGGAAGGGAGTCGAGGCTGACGGCGAAGCCGTGGTTTTGCGTGGTGATCTCGACCTTTCCGGTCCGCTGGTCCAGGACGGGCTGGTTGGCGCCGCGGTGGCCGAACTTCAGCTTGAAGGTCTTGGCGCCCAGAGCCAGGCCCAAAAGCTGGTGGCCCAGGCAGATGCCGAAGATGGGTTTCTTGCCGGCCAGCTGGCGCACGGTGTCGATGGCGTAACCGATCGGCTCGGGATCGCCGGGGCCGTTGGACAGGAAAATGCCGTC
>CAZFGM010001015.1:0-2152 GCA_964518515.1 uncultured Alcaligenaceae bacterium
TGATTATCAGTTTGCGACAACTTTTTGTCGCCAAAACGGCCCGAAGGGCCTATCCTACCACATTCGCCGGAGAGTTCCCATGCAGGAGATGATCCTTGTGGACTGGACGCGCATGGGGAAAACCTACTGCCTGGCCGGGGCGGTGCTGCACAAAGGCAACCTGCGCATCGTGCGGCCCTTGTTGGCCAAGAACCGGGATTCGGGCGAGCGCAAATGGGGCTGGTGGGCCAATCTCCTGGCGGGCCGGCAGCGCTGGGAAGTGTTGGAGCTGGTGGGACGGACCATTACCGGCCCAACCGCAGCCGCCGCACCTGGAAGACGTGTGGGTGCACGGTTTGCGCTGGCGGCGCGGGCCGGCGCCGGCGGAGCAGCGCCAACACATCCTGGAATTAACCCGGGGTAACGCCGGCGCGCCGCTGTTTGGCGCCCCGCTGATTCCCACGCGTTCCGGGGCGTACTTGCAACCCGGAACGGGCAAGCGCAGCCTGGCGACGATTCGCGTTGTCGCGGAGCAGATCACTTTTGGCGGTTCGTGGCGCGAAGGGGCGGGGGCACCGGACCTGCGCGTCCAGCTTCCGGTGCCCGACTTGGGGCGGCGTTGGTTATCGGTTAAAGACCATCATCTTCTGGTCCGGGCGGAAGGCGCCGGCCAGGATGTGGATCGGCAAATCGCCGCCCTCAACGCCTCGGTCCAGGCCATGGGTCCGGAGGTGGCGGTTCGCCTGGGCCTGTCGCGGGCGTTCGGCCCGGAGGAGGGGGCCCCCGGTTCGCCCCAGTGCTGGCTCATGGCCGACGGCTTTTTCTCCTGGTCCAATCCGCAATCATGAATGCCACCGATCTGACGGTCCATCTGCTCGAGCGCATCCGGCAGGTTCAAGAGAACCTGGGCCTGGACCCCGCCGGCACGATTGCCGGCGGCCAGCGTTTTCTTGACCTTATGGATTCCATGGGCCTGGTCGAGTTTCTTCTTCTGGCGGCCGAGGATTGCGGAGTCCCGCCGGAAAGGATCGAAGCGTGCGTGCAGCGCCAGTTCAGCACGGTCGAAAACCTGGCCGGTGCGATGCACGCCGCGGGATTGATTCCGCGCGCACGCCCGGAACAGCGGCCGGGCGCGGCAGCGACGCCGGGGGCCGCCCCAACATCGCCGGCCCTCTGGCTGACGGCCACCGCCTGCCGGCTGGCCGACACGGTGCAACCCGCCGCGTCGCTCAATCAACAATTGCAGCGCCCGCTCGGTTGGCTGGAACGCCACGCGGGGATTCAGCAGCGGCGGGTCTGGCAAGGACAGGATCCCCTGGAGGCGGCGCTGGCCGCGGCCCGCGAGTGCCTCGAGCGCGGGCAAATCGGCCCGGCCGAGGTCGAGGCCTTGTTGGTGACCTCCGAAGCGCCGCCCTTGTTGACGGGATTGGCCGCCGCCCTGCATCATCGTCTGGAGCTGCCTGCCCGGGCCGTCGCCCTGGAAATCGGCAATGCCTGCACGGGGTTTCTGGCCGCGCTGTGGCTGGCCCGATCTCTTCCCCAACGAAACATTCTGGTAATTGCCGTGGAAGCGCCGACGCGCTATTTGACTCTGCAACCGGGACCAGCGGGAGAAACTGCCGCCTTGTTCGGTGATGCCGCGGCGGCTTGCCTGCTGGACAAACAACCTCACGGACAGGATTCCCGATCTCTGGTCGATGTCGTGCTCGGGGCGGAAGGAAGTGCCGGTTCGCTGATCCAGGTGGCGGCCTCCGCTGGCCAGATTGAGGTCCGCTTGCAAGGCGAAGCCCTGGCAACTCGGGCCATCCAGACCATGGTGCGGAGTGTCCGTGATTTGGTCCACAAACACGCTTTGACGGTGGCCGATCTTCAAGCGGCTGTGGTGCACGGCGGCAACGGCCGCTTTCCCGGCCTGCTGGCCCGGCGTCTTGGGGTGGCCCCGGAGCGGGTCTGGAGCCAGACTTCGCGGACGGGCAATCTCGGGTCCGCGTCGCTGCCGGCGGCCTGGGCGGCGGGGGGACCGCTGGCGAGCGGCCCGGTTATCTGGACGGCGGTCGGCGCGGGCTTGACGTGGGGGGCCGCCCTGTGGAAGTAGGCCCTTCGGGCCGTTTTTGCGAAAAAAAGTTGTCGCAAACAAAATTGCCAATTGCCAATTACCAATTGCCAATTTTTG
>CAZFGM010001016.1:0-2151 GCA_964518515.1 uncultured Alcaligenaceae bacterium
GCGCAGACCATCGGCGCTAAAGGCCACCCATTGACCATCATATTTCCGCAACTCGTCTAAAGGGAACTGACCACGGTTTTGTCGAAATGTGGCGGCGGAAAAGGTTTTCATGTAGCACCTCTTCAGGTGGATCCACAATTCATTTTACACCAATCCCGGAATCACTGGTCCGCCATTGACAATCGGCCGGCCCAGAGGGGAGGCTTTCATCCGGGCCACTCCTCAGCAAGGGCTTTACAGCAACTTACGGAACTCTTCCACGGTGAGCCCTGCATCCTGCACGATTCCGCCCATCGTGAATGCCTTGATGGGATTGTGCCGTGGCACAGTGATTTGACGGACACCATCGCTCATCACAATGTGTTTCCCCTGCCGAATAATCTGGAACCCTGCTTTCTTTAAAGCGCGTACCGCATCCAGGTGGTTGATCTCTGGGACCTTGGGTATGACTACACTTGGACTTCGACCTCGCGGATTTCCTCATCCCGGAAACGATCCTCCAGAGCGGCCAGATACTCGCGGATGGCATCCTGGATGTTCGCCAGGGCCTCTTCTTCGGTGTCCCCCTCCGACCAACAACCGGGGAGAGCCGGAACCGAGACGCTAATCCCCTCGTCGCTTCGGTGAATGGCAATTTTATATTTCATGAGGGCCTCTCCCAAATAACCTCCCAATGGTTTTAACTGTCGTCGGTTCCTTCAAGCAGGAAATGCGAAGAATTACAGCAGCTCCGCCCCGCCTAAATTGATTTCGAACCAGTCCATTTCGATGCGTTCGAGCCCAACGTCTTGCAGATTTTCCTTGGCAGCGCGCACCTGATTGGCAAGGTAGATGATACTCGGCCCACTGCCACGATCCGCTGACCATCGGCGCTGAAGGCCACCCATTGGCCGTCAAACTTTCGCAATTCCTCCAACGGGAAACTGGCCCGATTTTCGCGATAAGCTTTGGTCGTTGAAATCGAACACCCCTTTACTCAAAATCATCCCTACACCAGCCCCGGAATCACCCGTCCGCCATCGACGATCGGCACCGGCCGGCCCAGGGGGGTGTAATAGGTCTTCGTCGTATCGACCCCCAATTGCTGAAACAGGGTGCGCAATAGGTCCTCCACGCTGACCGGGTCGGCAACCGGTGCGGCGGCGCGGCGGTCGGTGGCGCCGATGACTTGCCCGGGCCGGACTCCGCCGCCGGCGAAGAGAATGCTCTGGGCTTGCGACCAGTGATCGCGGCCGGCATCGGCGTTGATGCCGGGGGTCCGGCCCATTTCGCCCATCATCACGACCAGGGTGCTGTTTAACAGGCCGCGTTGCTCCAGGTCATTGACCAGGGCGCTGAACGCCCGATCGACGTGGGGGAGCATATCTTTCTCGAGGCTCGGGAAAATCGTGAAATGATGGTCCCAACCGCTGTGATCGACGCCGACGAAGCGGCAACCCGCCTCGACCAGCCGGCGAGCCAGCAGCGCGCATTGTCCCAGGCTCGAATAGCCGTAGGTCCGGCGGAGCGCCTCGGGCTCGGAGCGGATGTCGAAGGCCCGGCGGGCCTCCGGAGAGGCCATCAAGTCGCGGGCGCGTTGATAATAGGTGGACATCGCCCGCGCCCGTCCCAGATCGGCGCGCTGCCGCTCGAGTTCCTCGACTTCCGCCAGGAGCCGGCGGCGCCGCTCCTGCCGCGAAGCACTGAGGCCCTCGAGCGGGCGCAGATCCTGCACTTCAAAATCCGCCTGCGAGGGATTGGCCTCGATGACGAACGGCGCGTGCTCGGAGCCGTAGAACCCGGGGCCGCCCCCCGCCATGATGTGCGGCATGTTGATGTAGGGAGGCAGCCGGGTGCGCGGCCCCAGCTCGCGGGACACGATCGCGCCGATCGACGGATACAGGTGATTGTTTGGCATGCGCGTGTTGCCGTCGGGGAAATCGGCGCGGTAGCCGGTCATCACGTAATGATAGCCGGTGCTGTGGCCGTTATCGTTGTGGCTGTGGCTGCGCACGATGGTGTATTTCTGGGCGATGCGGGCGCAGAGCGGCAAGTGTTCGCTGATCAACGTGCCGGGCACGGAGGTGCGAATCGGCCGGAACGGCCCGCGGATTTCGGCCGGGGCGTCCGGCTTCAGGTCCCACATGTCGATGTGGCTGGGGCCGCCTTCCA
>CAZFGM010001017.1:0-2147 GCA_964518515.1 uncultured Alcaligenaceae bacterium
GCCGTCCTACGGCGACCGCTACAAGTTCACCGCCCGCGAATACGACTCGGAATTGACGGGCCTGGCCTACTACCGCGGCCGCTTCTACCGCTTCGACGTCGGCCTCTTCCAAAGCGAAGACCCCATCCGCTTCGCCGCCGCCGATCCGAACTTGTACCGCTACGTCGGCAATAATCCGACAAACGCGACGGATCCCAGCGGGTTAATGGAAGTACCCAGGGGCTATGAAATAGCCTTTGCTACAAACGGGTCGGCCACCATGGGGCTGCTGGGCATGGCCAAAGAAGGGCAAGCAGATCGAGCCGCCTGGGCCAACCGAGCCCTGGGAATGTTGAATCTAGGAGAAAACCTGGCAGGAATCACAAAAATCCTGGGCTCTGCGCCTATTGACCTTGGGGCCGAAGCCAGGGTTCTTAATTCCCCGTATCGGCCAAGCGCATGGTTGAATTTTTTGCAGAATTCTAGTTTTGGCCAAAACATGCAGTCTGGTTTTAACTCGGCGCGGACCTTTGTTGCCGAAGTCGGTTCCTTCGCTGCCGGTTTCATGTGGGGGGTTGGCCGGGGCGTACACGAATTGGTGGGGGAAGTAGCAGAGCTGATTTACAATTTGCCGGGATCAATTCGTAAAATAAAAGAGGGAATTCAAACCCTGATTGGTCTCATTGGTGACGGACAATGGCCTGAGGCCCTTCAGGCAGCTTTCCCAGAAATCTATGCGTTGAAAGATTGGGGCCGGATGGACGAGTGGACCAGGGGTATGGCTGCGGGTGTAGTGGTAGGTAAATATGGCGTTGCGTTATTATCCGGTGCCTTGGCGAGCCGAATTACAGGAATGAGAGGCGGCCTACAATTGGCAGGCGCGGGCGGACCGACAGCGGGTGTTGTTGTTACCAGGACGGTGGTGTCTAGTGTTGCCGTTGCCGGTGGTCCCTTACTGATGGCGGCGAGTAACGCGGGTGGTGGCGGCAATGTTTTCCAGGACATCTATGATAGTTTTCAGGACGCTGTCGGGCAGGTCCAACCGCTCACAAAAATTCAAAAAACTGCTGCGAACAATCCAGGAGCTATTGCTCAAGGGTTTACCGAGCACTGGCGCGGTCGAGGTGCTGACGGCAGGTGGTATTCTGCGTTCCACAATCCTACCACCGGCAAATTCGCTGGAGGTCACAGCTCTTCACACATTCCCTAAGATGGATTTCAAAAACCTGTCGCCCGGGCAGAGCAACGTTATGAAAATCGTGAGAGTCTTTATGCCGTCAGATGAGCCGACTCATGATAGTTTTGAGGAGGCGGTGGTCGCTGTCCAAGGCGAGCCAAGGACTGTTCGGGCTGAATCTGATAGCCAGGTTCTTCAGGGCCGTCGGATTGAGATGGCGTTCTGTACCAACAACATTGTAACTTTTGTTTTGTCGGGCAATCAAACTCTTCGTATTTGGGTGGACGGCCGTAAAGTGTGCTGGGATGTGACACAAGAACGGTACAGCGTTTCGCCTGGGACTGAAAGCTACCCAGAGAACGTGTTGCTTAAATTCCCAAATAGGCATAAGCTGTATCAATGGGACCGGAGAACGCTCCTTAACCAGCTTTTGAACCGATCTTTGCAACACTTAAGTGCAAGTGTCTCTTGGTTGTTCCTAACCGTGGAAGGGTGTCCGACTCTAATGTTTAATCTTCTGGTTAATTCCGACTCTAATGATAACCTTCTATTCTTTGGTCCTGAGTAATTCTACTGGGAAAAATAAAAGGGTCGGGAGTCTTTTCCAAAGAAAAAAAAAGAGAAAAGGGGTCAGGTTCATTTATTGACGGCGGATGTGACGCGCGACAAGTGGCGGGGGCTCGGCCGTCATCACTCGCTTCGCTTACGAAGGCGCTAACGCCTGGGCGGATTTGGATTCCGCCGGTTCTTTGACAACTCGACGCCTGGACACCGGCGCCGGGGAAAATAAAGGGGTCATTCATCTTTTCTCTTAACAACCCCGCGCCCCAACTCCGTCACGTGGGTGTTCCACCGAGACCTGGCTTTACAGGTACAACCATCTGAACCAGATGACCAAGGCGGAGCACAAGGCAACTTCCGGCGGGGCTATTGATAAGCGCATCGAATTCAAATATGATGTCCTCGGCAACAGGATGGAAAAATCCTACGA
>CAZFGM010001018.1:0-2146 GCA_964518515.1 uncultured Alcaligenaceae bacterium
AATGTTCATGGGCCCGCTCGAAGCAACCAAGCCGTGGAGTATGCGCGGCGTCGAGGGAGTGTATCGCTTCCTCAACCGGGTCTGGCGGTTGATTATCGACGACCACGCCGAGGATTTGAAACCGGTCCCGGCGGTGCAGGATGTCTCTCCCGACAAGGAAACTCTCCGCATGCTGCACGTTACTATCCAGCGCGTCACCCTAGACCTGGACGCGCTGGCGTTCAACACGGCCATTTCCGCCATGATGGAGTTTTCCAACTTCCTGACCCGGCAAAGCGTGCGGCCGCGCTCGGTGCTGAACACGTTCGTGCTGCTTTTGAGTCCCTTCGCCCCGCACCTGGCCGAGGAACTGTGGCGGGCCCTGGGCCATGACAACACGCTGGCCTACGAGCCCTGGCCGGCCTACGACGTCGCCCTGACCAAGGCCGACGAGACTGAAATCCCCGTGCAGATCAACGGCAAGCTGCGCGGCAAGGTGACCGTGCCCGCCGGCATCGACCAGGACGCCTTGCAAAAAACCGTCCTGGCCGATGAGAAAATCAAAACCCTGCTCGCCGGCAAGCCTATCAAGAAGGTGATCGTGGTGCCGGGCAAGCTGGTCAACATAGTGGTCGTCTAGGTTCGTAGGGCAAGCGGCCGCTGTCACGCGACATTAAGTTTAGCGGCCCCGCTTGCCCTACGGGGCTGGCGCCTATTTGGCGACGGTTGGCAATTCCTGGGGAATGTCATTCTGCTATCGCCACAATCCTGCGTGCGCGAAACGCAAAACACATCTTTACTGGACTGGAGTTGACTTGCTCCCAACAATGACAGAAGGAGCACGTTGAGGTGAGAATCAAGGAGTCACCCATCACCTGTCCGTATTGCAACAGTGTGCTGCCGGGACCGGTCGCCGAAAGGAAGCCGGCTGGTCTGCCCGCGCTGCGGCGAGCCAATACCCGCGCGTTCCGGGCCAAACACGTCTCCCGATAGCAGTACGGCCATTGCATCCGGCCCGCCCCCCGGCGCTCCAGACGTTCCCCGGCCTGATCGGAAATGGTCCAACCGCGCGGTGGGCGCCCTGGTGCTGGCGGTCATGGGGGGGATGTTTGCCTTTGGGCTGGTCTTTGCCCTGTGGACCCAAAGTTTCCGGGAAAAGGTCCACCAGCGCCCGCCGGGCGACCCGGTGGTCACGCCCCCCACGCCCGCGGAATTGCCGGCGCTCGGTTATCTGCCGCCGCCGACCAACGTCGTCGCCGCCCTCCGGCCCGCTGATCTGGTCGATCATCCGCTGGGCAGAAAACTTATGGAAGCGCCGCGGCCGGTATTGTTCGACGCCGCCTTGACCCTGATCGAGACCCGCACCCGCGTGAAAGCGGCCAACATCGACCACCTTGTCGCCGGCATTACCGTGACCAAGCAGATCCCGTTTCAAATCCCGCCCTTGATCCTGGTGGTGCAGACGCGGGTCCCCTATCTGCCGGGGGCCGTCACCCAGGCGCTGAAGAACCACAACCCGCAAAAGCACCTGGAACGGCCGCTCTTTCGCTTCGCGCTGGAACCGGTGGGTGAAGGTTGGCTGTGGTGTCCGACCGAGCGCCGCCTGGTGCTGATCCTGCGGCCAGATGCGGTGACAGCCGCGGATTTGGATCTGATCCCCAAGAATCCCTGGAATGGGGCGGAACACCTGGCCCGGCCTTTGCGCGCGGCCCTGGAAAAACTACCGCACGAGAGTTTGGCCTGGGTCGCCGGCCATCTGCCCGATCCTGGTCCCCTGGCGGCGCTCCGCGCCTTGCTGGCGCCCAAGAACGAACCGGCGAAGCTCCTGTTGCAGATGCAAACCTTCGCTCTGGGGCTGGTGCCGGAGAAAAAACTTCGGTTGGCAGGCGCTTTCCAAGGCCGCGATGCCAAGACGACCCGGTACCTGGAAAAGGTGTTAGAGCGACTCAAACTACCGGGTGGGGAAACGAAAGTGCAAGGACCGCCTTCCCTGGCTCCGCTCGCCGCCCATTGCCTGGCCTTCCCGGTGTTGGCCCCTAACCCGGCGGCCGCGGGGGGGGTCATGGCGGGAATCTCCGCTGTCCCCACCGGGCCGGAGGCCCTGTGGGTGAACTGGCAGGCGCGGGCGGGCGTGGACCAGGTGCGCGAATTCTTGCAGGCCGGCAGC
>CAZFGM010001019.1:0-2144 GCA_964518515.1 uncultured Alcaligenaceae bacterium
CTCGACGATGCCCGAGTATTCGACGGGCATGTCCCAGCCGCCGAACGGGACCATTTTGGCGCCGGAGGCACGCTGGCGAGCGTGGAGCGGCGTCTTCTTGAGAGGCGCGGCGGTGGCCTGTTCCATGGAGGGCGAATCGCGATGACCGGGAACAGGTAACGGTACTATGTCCATTCCGGCGGGGTCAAGAATTGACGCATCTGACTTGTGCGCATCCTCGGCTATACTCTTGTCGGGATGTTGTCTCTTCGCCGATCAGTCCGGTTCGTTGGCGCGCGCTGCAAGTGGATGCCATGTTTAGTCCCACGTGCCAGGTTGAAACTCACCGACTTTCAGTCGTCAGCAGGTCCGATCCCGTCGGCTGCTTCGACCTGGCAAGCACGTGGGACTAGAACCGGTTTCATAACCTCGTCCTCGGGTCCTGTCGGCGGACAGCCCCACCCGGTGCTCGCCCAAAGGCACCTGGTCACGGCCCTGGGCTCCGCGCCGGGCGGGGCGGCCCGTCCGCCGCCACCCGCTTGCGAGGTTATGAAACCGGCTCTAGCCTGATGTTGCGCTTCTAGGAGGAGAATTGTCCATGCGATTGAAGATGGTGGGAACAGTTTTAGGTCTGGCCGCGATCGTGACTTGGCTGGTACTGCCAGCATGGGCTCAAGAAAGGGCAACCACTGTCCACGACAGTTTTATGCCCCGAATCAATCAAGCTGGAAAGACTGATTGGTCCTTGCATAACCTCGACCTGCGCAACAGCCGATATTCTCCACTCAACGAGATCAACGCATCGAATGCGAGCAGCCTCACCGTGAAATGGTCCTTCGAGGTAGGGACGGGAGAAACCCTCGGTGAAATCACGCCTCTGGTTGTCGATGGGGTGATGTACTTCAACGTTGGGTCCAAGCTCTATGCAGTGAATGCCGTCACGGGCGCGTCTATCTGGACCTTTCAAATGGAGCCAGCCTTCGCGGGCGGCGGTCGCGGGCCAGCCTTTGGAGACGGCAGAATCTATGCCTTCGGACCCTCCATCATGTACGCGGTTGACGCCAGGACCGGAGAGCTGGTTGACTCCTTTGGCGACAAGGGCCGCCTCGCGATTGTGAACAGGGCCCTGGAGTCCAAGTATCCCGGCAAGTACCCCGCCGACCTGGATCCAAGGAACCTCGGCTACTCAATGACGAACCCTCCCACGTACTACAATGGCACGCTGTACGCGGGCTTCCCCTTCTCCGATAGTCACCTCCCTGGCGGGTTGGTGGTCGCCGTCGATGGGACGACGGGCGCGATCAAGTGGGTGTTCAACACCATCCCGCAAGGTCCACAAGATGAGGGCTGGGCGATCGCAAAGGACACCTGGGGTAGCGGCGCCCGAGCCGGGGGCGGTGTCTGGACGCAGCCTGCCATTGATCCTGAGCTGGGGATGATCTATTTCAACGTGGGAAACCCATCACCGGATTACGACGGTTCGGCGCGAAAAGGGATCAATCTGTTTACCGCCTCGACGATCGCCTTGAATCTGGCAACCGGTAAGCTGGTCTGGTACTACCAGGCCGTGCACCACGACATCTGGGACTGGGATCTTACCACCGGGCCTCTGCTGTTCGACGTCACCGTGGGTGGAAAGACGGTCAAAGGGATTGGCGCCGCATCGAAGACCTGTTACTGGTACCTGTGGAATCGCGAGACCGGACAGCCGATCAATCCCATTGTGGAAACGGCCATGCCGACGAAGACCGATGTTCCCGGGGAGGAAGTGTGGCCGACCCAACCGATCCCGTACACGTCCAGGGGCGTGCCCCAGCAGCCCTTCTGTGCCACGTATCCGATTGTCACTGATCCGGAACTGGCCAAGCGAGTGCGACCAACCTTCCATCCAACCTCGGTGAATGAGTTTTTCATCATCGCTCCTAGCGTTTCAGGCGGCTCCAATTTTGGTTCGCCTTCCTTCAGCCCGCGGACGGGTTTGTTATATGTGACCGCAAAAAACGATGCATTTTCGGTCAAGGTCAAGCCGGTTGCGGACACGCTCAAACCTGGTCCTGGCGGCCTGGGCTATTTTGGCACGATAGCCGAGCGATGTGAAACGGGTATCAAGCCGACCACAAGCCTCACGGGCTATGATCCGGCCACAGGACAACAGGTGTGGTATA
>CAZFGM010001020.1:0-2141 GCA_964518515.1 uncultured Alcaligenaceae bacterium
CATCGAGGACGCGGGCGATGTTGACATGGTCCATCATGGCCAGGGCCTGCCGCTCCGCTTCGAAGCGGGCGATGACCTGGCGGCTGTCCATTCCCGGCTTGATGATCTTGAGGGCAACTTTGCGCTGGATGGGCTGCGTCTGCTCGGCCATGAAGACGGTGCCCATGCCGCCTTCGCCGATTTGCTGCAAGAGCTTGTACGGGCCGATGACCGTGCCGGGCTTTTCTGAATCGGGAAGCTGGTCCAGCGTTGGTGCTGGCTCGAAGAGTGGCTGTTCCAGGAAACTACCTGCTGCCTCATGCGCCTTGAGCAAACCCTCGACCAAGGCCCGCAAGGCCGTATCGCCTGCGCAGGCGCCGTCCAGGTAGGCGGCTCGTTCGGCCGGCGATTGCTTTTCCACAGCAGCCAGGAGGATTTCTTCGGCGTTCATCGAGTCAAACTCCCGTGGCGGTGGTTCCGCCTCTATAGCTCAGTGCGACGTAAGCGGCCTGGGCGCTCCATGTCCCGCAGCGTTTTGTTGGAACGGTTCGGTCCTGGGCAAGATGGCGATTCTGACCCGCTATCCACTTTCCCCAGTCATGTGCTGGTGCAGCCAGGCGCGCGCGTAGGTCCAGTAGCGATGTGCCGTGATCCGCGAGATGTTGAGCAGTTGGGAGGCCTGCTCGATGGTCATACCGCCAAAGTATCGCAAGGTGACCAGCTGCGCCTTGACCGGGTCATGTTGCTGCAACTTTTCCAGGGCTTCGTCGAGGGCCAGGAGTTCAGCGGAAGACATGCGGGCCGGCAGGCTGGCCAGTTCGATTTCGACACGCTCCCGGTCGCCGCCGTGTTTGCTGCGCTTTTTGCGCCGGGCGTTCTCGACCAGGATGCGGCGCATGGCCTCGGCGGCGGCGGCGAAGAAGTGCCCGCGGCTGTTCCAGTGCTGGGCCTGCTCGACATTCACCAGTCGGAGATAGGCCTCGTGGACCAGGGCCGTGGCTTGCAACGTCTGCCCCGGCTTCTCGTGGGCGAGCTTCTGGGCCGCCAACTTGCGCAGCTCGTCGTAGACGAGCGGCAAGAGCTGCTCGGGGGCATGGGCATCGCTTTGTTCGATGGCCGACAAGAGGCGGGTGACTTCGTTCATTACCGCTAACAATAACCCCTCCGCAGACGACCTGCAAGCGGGCAATCGCGGCCCGAAAGCAAATCGGCCGGAGGCGGACTTGGACCGAGAGAACCGCCCCACGCTACCACGACATGGTTCCACCCGGCACGGCAACAAAATGCCGTTCCCAGGACCGTTACAGGAGACGTCGCGCGCATCCGCGCCAACCAAGTCATCAGCGAACCGGTGCGGCGGCAGGCCCTGGCCCAGCGCTTCCGCGCGCAGCGGTCGGGCGGCCCGTCCGTGCCCTGATCGCGGCCCGGCACGGTCAAAGTTGATTAGATAGATAGATAGGTAGTTTGGTGAGTAGGCGAGTGGTGAGTGATGTCTTCTCCACTCTCACCACTCACCACACCACCACTCAGCTCAGCGGCTGTCCGAAAAGGGGACAGGATCCCTCCAATTGTGCCCCTTATTCCTCGTGGAAAATTCGGCATGGTTTAAAAAGGGGTAACATTCAGGGCCAAGACCCAGGCCCCCGCCCAGTTGGCCAACAAGGGAGCGGTCGTCAGTCTTAAGTCATTCATTCTCAAGAGGTTTTGACCTGGCGCCAAGCGACGCCCGAAGGCTTGGCGTGGCCGTCGCTTACGCTTCCGGCTCGGAACCGGCGCGAGTGCCTCGGTCAAACGATACCCCAGGGTTATTGAGGACTTACAAAATCGCCTGAAAAGTACGGTTTAATTTTCAAGAAACTTTGCCACCGAGAAATCGCGACCATTTCCGCATGCGGCTTAGCCTCAATACCGTTCGTCGAAGGGTGAAAGCTTGCCCGTTTTGAATCCCCAATTACCCGTGCTTGCCCAAATCGGTGGGTTTTCAGGTGAAAATCTGGCTTCGCTCAACGGTATTGGGCTTAGCTTAGCCTGGATTGCGCACGGACCTGTTTTCTACCGAAACGCTTTTTTTTGGGGGTTGAATTGAAAGTTTTAATTTAAAATTAATTTTTTTTTAATTTTTTTCTTGACAGCAAAGGAAAACGGGATACCTTGCAAGTCAT
>CAZFGM010001021.1:0-2136 GCA_964518515.1 uncultured Alcaligenaceae bacterium
CCGGGTTTTTGGAATTCACGACGGCACGGCCCGGCTCGTGCCGGCCCTGGCCGTTCATGGCTGCGTGCTGCTGATCTACGGGTTTGGCCGCCGCTGTGTGGGTGAGCGGCCGGCGTTCTGGGGGGCCCTGACTCTTACCCTGGCGCCGGCTTTCCTCGGCATGGGACGCCTGGTGCTCCTGGACAGCGTGCTCGCTTTTCTGGTAACTCTGGCGCTGTTCAGCGCCTGGGAGGCGTTTCGCGGGGGGACCTTGCACCGGGGCTGGTGGTTGTTGTCCGCGCTGGCGTGTGGCCTGGGAATCTTGACCAAGGGACCGATCGCGGTGGTGTTGCTGGTGCCGCCGTTGTGGCTGCACCGGCGGTTGGCCGGGCCCGGCGCCCGCATCCGAGGACGCGATTTCCTGCAATTTGTCGGCGCCGTGTTCGTGGTGACTCTACCGTGGTACGCGGCGGTGTGTTGGCGGCTGCCGGCGTTTGCCGGCCATTTCCTGTGGCAGCACAACGTCGTCCGCTTCCTGGCGCCGTTCGATCACATATACCCGGTCTGGTATTACCTGCCGATTCTGCTGGCGGGCTTCATGCCGGCCATGCTGCTGATGGTTCCGTGGCTGCGGTTTCTTCTGAGTTCGCGGGAGGAGGCCCGCCAGGGACGCAGCACCGAGTTGGGCTTTTTGCTCTTGGCCGGCGGCTGGTGCTTGTTGTTCTTCTCCCTTTCCGGCAGCAAGCTGCCGACGTACATTCTGCCGGCTTTTCCCTTCCTGGCCCTGGCATTCGGGGTCTTCCTGGCCCGGACGCCCTGGCGCCGGTCGCGCTGGACGCTCGGCGGGGCCGCCCTTGGCTTCGCCCTGCTCCTGGCCGGCCATTACGCTCTCGTGCCCTGGATCGCCCACGTCCGCTCGCCCATGAACCGGCCGGAAGAAGTGCGCGCCTACTGCGGCGACCCGCGCGTGCCGGTGATTTGTTATCCCCGCCCCATCGATTCGGTAGCCTTCTATCTGGGCCGCAGCGATTTCCGCAGCTATCGCAGCAAGCAAACTCCCCTTCTGGTCCAGCATCTTCAGGCGCATCCGCGAACCGTGGTCCTGTTCAGCCACCGCCATTCGCTCCAGCAACTGCGTGACGTGCTGCCCGGCCATCTGCGCCTGACCGCCCCGACGAAACTCGGCCTGTGCGACATGGCGGTGGTGGAAAGAATCGCCGAGGATCCAACGGGAGAAACGGCCACTCTGGTTCAAGCTGAGTTCCCGCCTTGATGGCCAACCCGTGAAGTACCGCTTGCCCAAGCGGCAGTTTCTGCCTTTCAATCAACTCCTTAGGGCGCCGTGTCGTAAGACCTTCTCATCTCCTGGTTTACACAGACCACGCGCTCCCGATCACTTTCCCGCGACAGGGGTTACAACTGAGCTACAAAATGCGCGCCCCCCTCCCCCGATAATTGGGCCAAACTGCACAAGATGAGTGCCCTGCGGAGAATTTTCCAAATCTAACTGTTATGAAAACTTAGGACAATGATTTATTAAAACAAAAGATACCTGATTTATTGACTTGGGTGCAGCTGGTAATTCTACAGATCTTTCAAAAACACAGGGTTTTTAAACTATTCCGACCATCCAGGTAGATTAAAAATCCTGGGTTTTTCGACAAAGTGTAGAATTACCAGCTGCACCCTATTGACTTCTTCTTCTGCGCGATATAGGTCCCTGCCCTTTCCACCATCCTCCATTTTCGGAGGTTGTCATGGCTTCCGACCTTCGCACGGCGATTGATGTCCCCCAATTTGGCATGCCCGCGGGCTGCGGCTCTTGTGGAGGCGGCTGCGGTTGCAGCGGCTGTGGAGGAGGCTGTTGTGGCGAGGATAATGTGCCGTCGCCGCTGGGCGCGGCCGAAGGCCGACGCAGCCGATTCGCTGTGGTCGCCCTGTCCGGGGTCCGGGCCAGCCAACTTACGGGTCGGTCGGCGGCGGCCAGCCGCTCGATCAGGCCGCCGGCATCGTAAGCCGAACTTTCGACCAACTCCGGCAACCAGTGGAAGCCGCCGAAAACTGTTCTTATGACATGGGGACGCCTTGCCGCATCGACATCAATGCCGGCGCCAGGTACATGGTCCTGCAGGTGCAGCCGCCCGCCGCCGGGCCGAC
>CAZFGM010001022.1:0-2131 GCA_964518515.1 uncultured Alcaligenaceae bacterium
GAATTACCGAAACCGCAAAGTAATTTGCGGCGCAAAGCGTGTCCTGCACCCCCAAACCGTGAGTGCAGGACACGCTTTGCTGACCCCTTTCTTGCCGTTCAAGGACTTACGGCGATAAATGGGAACTTTTTTGTAATCGACGTTTGCAACAGGCACGCTGGTCCCTCGTCGTAAGTCCTTGAGACACAAACGAACTCCGGAATTACCGAAACCGCAAAGTAATTTGCGGCGCAAAGCGTGTCCTGCACCCCCAAACCGTTTACATCTTGCCTTGGCCTTGATTCGCCTTGGGGAATCGGCTATGTGGTTCTGGTTGCCTTACGGAACAAGGGCGTTGCAAGACATTTCCGGACGGGAGAAGAGTCATGCTTCGATCCGACCCCGATCCTGGTGGAAGGGGGCCCACGGCCCTGGCCGTGTCCGACTGGTACGGCCCGGCGGCGGCGGCCGTCCATCGAGGGGAATCGGCCATGAATGGTCCGCATAATCCCCGCGAATTTGCCCAGCGCCTGTTCGCTTTTGAGGCGCTCAATCCACCGTCGCTGCCGCTGCGCCAGGAAGAGGAAACCGAGCCGTATTCCCTGGAGTGGTTCGTCACGATCGAAAATCAGCGGCACAGCAAACACGGCCGTTGGATTCCCGGCCTGCTCGAATTCGCCAAACACCCCGGCGAAACCCTGCTCGGCCTGGGCGACGGCCTGGGCACCGACTGGCTGCAATACGCCCGCCACGGGGCCCACGTCATCGTGTGCAGTCCGTCCGCGTCGCAGCTCAGTCTGATTCGCCGCAATTTCGAGCTGCGCGGCCTCAAGGGCCGGTTCGTTCATACCCGCCCAACGACGCTGCCCCTGGAAGCGGCCTCGATCGACGTCGCCTGCATTACGAGTTGGCCGCACCACGGCGAACAACCTCAGGAGCTGGTCGCGGAAGTCTATCGCGTGCTCAAGCCCGGCGGCAAAGTGTTGGCCGTCACACCGGCCCGCTACGACGTGGATTTCTGGTACCGCAACGTCTTTTTCTGGGTGCGCTGGCTGGGCCTGTGCCGCAAGGTTGGGGCGCCGGCGCTCCGCTTTTCCGGGCGAGGATTGAAACGTCTATTTGGTCAGTTCGTCGAGCACCGGGTGCACAAGCGGCAGTTGCGCCGCAGCGAAGTGCCGCACATCTGGCGCTGGCTGCCGCTGCCGCTGTTGGCCCGCCTCATGGGCCGGGTCCTGGTCCTCAAGGCCTTCAAACCGCTCAGCGTGGCCCTGCCGGCCGCCCAGGCTGCCGCTTAATACGCGAAAGCGTGGCAGCGCGGCAGCGCCAATAACGGCCACCATTTTTCCATGGTAAGCGTTCAGCACTCAGCGTTCAGCACTCAGCAGTTCCGATGGACTAGCGTTCGTGGATATGACCTGATTCTTTCACGCGAGGGCTTGCTGAATGCTGACTGCTGAACGCTTACTTTCCAAAAATTGGGCAACCCACCGCTTACCACTCCACCCACTCCACCACGCACCTCAAATATAATAATCCGAGTCCGCCGGCGGGGAGTCGGTTTGGGCACGAATTTTTTCGCCCAAGTCAGGGGGGACGAGGTGGCGGTGGCCCAACAGCTTCAGGCCGAAATATCCTAACCAGGCCAGGGCCACGGCGCTCAAGGCAAATCCGGCCTTGGCCGCTTCCGGGTCGGACCGCAGCAGAAAGCGGATACCGATGTAAATCAGGGCCAGGCCGAACAACAGGCGCAGGGTATCCTCTGGAAATTTGTGGATGAAATACGAGCTGGCGAACCCTCCCGCCATGACGCCCAGGGCGATCCAGCCCGCCGTCGCCAGATCCGGCGGACGCAAATAACCTCTCTGATAGTAATGCCAAACCGCCGGCAACAGCACCGGCACAACGAGCACCGCCAGGGTGATGCCCTGGGCCTGTCTTTGTTCGTAGCCGAACAACCACATCAAGACGGGCACCAGCACCACGCCGCCGCCGATGCCTAACAGCCCGCTGATGCCGCCGATTCCCAGGCCGACCAAAATATAAAAAATGAACATGATGCGCTCGATCCTTCGTGAGTTGGAGCCGTGATGACAAGGTTCGTAGTGCGGGCTTCAGCCCGTTTAATCTGTGCGCGGCGAATATTGAGGCGAGC
>CAZFGM010001023.1:0-2123 GCA_964518515.1 uncultured Alcaligenaceae bacterium
ATTTCTTCCGGCTGCGACTTGACCGCCGGAAACTTGGCGGCATTCTTCTCGGCCTTGTTCAAAGCCCGGCGGCTGGCGGTCACGGTGCAAACTCCTCACTCTACAGTTTGTCGCTGCACGGATTGGAATAATGTGCCGGTTCCCAGCCATCGACATTCAAGGGATTAGGTCTGGTCCACTTGCCCACCGTTGGGTCGTAAGAGGTTTCCCGGTTATACTTCAAATTGATTTCCGCGTCCTGTTCACGGCCAATCCAACAGTACGGCTTGTTGGACTTGCGAGGGAGAAAATACCAGATCCGATTCATGGAGCACCGCCAGGGCTTAATTCAATTGGAAAAGACTCCCAGCCTGGTCGAGTACGACCAGTTCGTGCATCAGGCCATCCAGAAAGAGAGGACATCATGACAAGACAACCACGGTGGCGCCCAGCGCCGGCCCCGGCCACAGGCCGCTGCTTTTACACATCACCTCGGAAAGGAATCATCATGACCTGGCCCGGTCACACACCGCGGGGGGGTAACTGGTATAATGCTTTTTTTGGCCATGTGCTGGTCATATCACCATTGGGAGGCATCCGGTCCCGCCATAGGCGGAACGATGTCCTGGCGGCCAGAACCGAATCCTCTTGAAGACATCGGCGCAATGATTCTTGCGTCCATCCTTGTGGCCGACTTTTTCATGGCAATAGCATGGAATATTTGCGAAAAACCAGATCGGTGATGCCAGACTCGACAAGCCAGATTAATGGAGAAAAGCACTATGAAAAAGAAAGAACGAAAGCCGGACGACTACCGGGAAGCGGCCGAGGAGTCGCTGGAGCTGGCGAAAGTGCTTGCCGGCCAGGGACAAATCAGCGACCAGGATTTCCTGGAACGCATGGCACGCAGCGACCGGGTGGTAGACCACGACGGCGAAACCTGCGGCATGTGCTGTAACATCATTCTTGGAGCACAAGTTGCCCGTGACATGCTTGCCGCCGGGGAGTGGGAAGACGTGGTGAGCAAATGGGCCGAAGAAAACCAGCGGCGCTGGCGGAAGACCAAGTTTTTCAAGCTCTGGCAAAAGGAACAAGCGGCCGGCCGTGATCCGCGCAAGGCCTTTGAAAAGCGCGGCTGGGAACCATGACCGAGATTTATTGGCCTGTGCCCTGATCGTCGAAAAAGGAAAACCGCCCGCGATGTTAATGCTATCGCGGGCGGTTTGCTTTTGCCAAGCGCATTTTGCCAGTTACAGCAGTTCCTGGATCGGCCGGCCGCCGTTGATCATCGGCACGGGCCGGCCGCTCGGGTCATTGAAGTGCAGGTCCTGCGGCAGGCCCAGGACGTGAAAGACGGTGGCCATGAGGTCCTGCGGGCTGATCGGCCGAGTCTTGGGAACTTCGGCCTTGGCCGAGGATTCGCCGACCGCCTGTCCCATGCGCAGTCCGCCGCCGGCGAGAGCCAACGTGGACAGGGGGGCCCAGTGGTCGCGGCCGGCGCCGCCGTTGATGCGCGGGGTGCGGCCAAACTCGCCGGTGATGACCAGCAGGATGTCGTTTTGCAAGCCGCGGTTGTGGAGATCCTGCACGAACGCCGACACCGCGTGATCGACGGGCGGCGCGGTGCCGCGCATGCTGTTGGCGATGTTGCCGTGCATGTCCCAGCCGCCGTATTGCAGAGTGACGAAGCCGACCCCCGCTTCGCACAGCCGGCGGGCCAGCAACATCTGGCGGGCCAGGCCGTTAGTGCCGTACATGTCGAGAGTGCGCGGTTCTTCGCGGGTCACGTCGAACACTTCGCGGGCCCGGCTGAGCAACAGATCAAACGCCTGGCGCTCGAAGCTGTCCAGACCCTGCATCAGGCCGGTGCGATCGACCTCGCGATTGAGCGTGTCGAAGGAGCGCAGCAAGCCGCGGCGTTCCTGGAGGCGGTCGAGGGTCACCTGCAGATTCATGTTGCTGCGGGCGTTGCCGGCGGTGTCGAACGGCGAGTAAGCGGAGCCGAGCCAGGAGGGGCCGTCGCCGAGAATGCCGTTGAGCCGGACGTACGTGGGCAGGCCGGATTGGGCGTTATTGGGGCCGCGATGTCGAGCCAGGATGGCGCCCATGCCGGGCTTGTTCTGGCCCTGGCCGTTGTCGGCGGG
>CAZFGM010001024.1:0-2110 GCA_964518515.1 uncultured Alcaligenaceae bacterium
TGCCAGCGCTACCTTGAGACCGCGAAACTGGCCTACTTTTTGACCGCGATCAACAAGCAAACTGCAGGGAGGCGATTTTGCCGCCTTTACCATGATCGTGGTCCTTCTGCTTATGATTTTGGGGGTCGCGGGGACCCTGCTTCGGGTTAACGCCCTTGCCCTCCTTCAGCAAACAACCATTAACCCGAGGGATACGGAGGTGCAAGCCCACGACCGCTGGGCCCTGATTCTGTTTCTCGTTCGACTTTTCCTGCTTTTGTGTGCCCTGGCTTCTACCGCGTTATGGGTTTACCGCGCCCATGCCAATTTGACGCTGTTGGGATCCGAAGGTCTGCGCTTCTCCTCTTCGGGAATGGCCGCGGCTGGCTTATTCATTCCCATCGTGAACTTGTTTTTGGGGCATGATGGTGTTGGAAGAAATCTGGAAGGCGAGCAATCCCAAAGTGCCCTTGGAAACACCGCGCGGCTGGAAAAAACAAGGGCCGGCTTCTCCCGTGATCGCCTGGGGAGTTTTTTTCCTCATTGCTTTTACCCTGGTCTGCGCGGCCTTTGGGGTGGGCCTTTCGAGTAAAGAAAATCCCCGGCAAGGTTTAACCACCGCGGCCTACCTGGGGTTGGGTGCCGAGGCCGCCGCCATTATATCAGGGAACCTTTTTCTCTACGTCATCGCTAACATCCAGCACCAACAGAAAAAGAAGCTCAAGCTTCTTCGGGCCCTGGACGAAGACCGCAGCGGGACGAGCCTGCCCGCCGGCGGCCCCGGCCAGCGGTTAGAGGCGGCGTCCGCAAGTTCCTTCGCGGAAACTTTACAGGGGCCAGGTCGGCCCATTCCCCCTCCTGAACCCCAACGCCCGGCCAGATTCCGGTACGAGGAGGACGAGCAGGAGTACGATCGCCGGCCGCCCAGGCGCTATCGCCATGAAGTGGAACTGCCCTGGCTCGATCAACAATTCACCACCACCTCGATGGTGGTGTTGGTGTTGTTTTCGATCCTGTGCGGCGGCATCGCGTTCCTCTTTGGGCTCATTGGCTCCTTGGGGTGCCAGGATTCGAAGGCCCGTGGCAATGCCATCGTGGTGTTGATCATCAGCAGTATCTGGATCGGCCTGGCGGTGCTAATCGGCGTGTTGGGTGCCAAATGATAATCTCCGTCGGCAATGTCGGCGGTTCCTGCTTCGCATTAGAACTCGAATTAATTGCTTGCACCCCGCCTGCCGTCGTTTAGAATCACTTCCAGTTTTTATTCACTTGCGGCGCTACTTTGCAGCTTCAGGAGAATCTATGCCCATCATCGTGCGCTGCGCCCATTGCCAGGCGAAGGCGAAAATCAAGGACGACTTGCAGGGGCGCTCGGTCAAGTGCCCCACGTGCGGTCAGGTTTTTCGTGCGGTGGTGGAAGCCACGGCGGTTCAAGCGGCCCCGCCACCGGTCCAGCCCGCACCCGAACCGGAACCGAGGCGCCCCCTCAGGCCGGTGGGACCGTCGCGGCCCTTGGCCGATTATGACGCGGAGAAAAAAAGTTCCCAGTCAGCCCGGAGAGAAAAGGGATCAAAGGGTAATCCCCGTAACCAGGTTTTTGGCTTCATTGGGGTGCTATTGGGAGGCGGAATTTTGGTGTTTTCCCTCCTCCGAGGTGGACCGCAAGGATCGGGGGCCTACGCCGGGGGCCAATTTGTCGGCATGGGTCTGGGGGGGCTGCTGTTTGTCGTCGGCCTGGTCACTCTCATCAGCGAGGCGACAAAAAGTGGGCGGAAAAAACCAAAGGCCAGGCCCTCAAGCGATTATCGGGAGGAGGATTCGGACACCACCGTTTCGTCGACCGGTTTGCGGTCGGCTTCCAGACGCCCCACTCCTTTCCGCGGTCACCACGAGGAACCGTGGGAAGAAGATGCGCCGTACTTCGAAACCGAACGCCAGCCGCCCCTGCCGGCAAGCCTATCCAGCAAAGTGTGGGGCATTCTGGTCGTGGCCGGGGAGTTTATCTTTCTTGTTTTGACCGGGGTGCAAATCTTCTTTTACCTTGCGTTGATGGAAAAATTGCGGCGGGGAGTAACTCTCAAGTTTACCCACAACTTTTGAACCCGATGGCCTCGGCACCATCGAGCATATG
>CAZFGM010001025.1:0-2109 GCA_964518515.1 uncultured Alcaligenaceae bacterium
GCGGCGCAGAAGTACATCAAGCACAAGATCCACAGGTTGCCGCTGGCCAGGATTTTCAGCCAGGGCACGCCGGCATGGCCGGTTTCCAGATCGGGCCGGCCGCGCATGATCAATTCCATCTCGGCCTGGTTCACCTCGGGTTTCTGATCGGGGCGATTGCGAAACCAGATGGCAAACCAGAGGCACCAGATAATGCCGATGCCGCCGAAAATATAAAAGGCCGCCCGCCACGACATGTCGCCTTGCTCGACCAAGAGGGCCCAGGTCAACGGCGTGAGGCCGCCCATCAACCGGCCGGCCATCCACACCGCCCCCTGGCCCAGGCCACGCTCCCGGAACGGCAGCCAGTTATGCAACGCCCGCGTGATATTGGGGTACGCGCCCGCCTCGCCCATGCCGAACAGAAAGCGAATTACCACCAACTCCAATAATCCGATGGTCAAACCCACAACGGACAGCCCGATAAAACCGGTCAGGGCGGTGAAAAACGACCACCACAAGACGATACGGATCAGGACGTTGCGCGGCCCGTAGACGTCGCCGAGCCAGCCACTGGGAATCTCGAACGCCGCATAGGCCAGCGCGAAGGCCATCATGGCCCACTTCAGGTCCGCCGCGCTGTTCAAACCCAATTCCCTCACCATGGCCGGCACCGCCGAGGCGAAGCATACCCGGTCCAGGTACGTGATCATGGACAGAACGCAGGCAAAGCCGAGAACGCCGTAACGGACCGAGGTGGGTTTTTCAATCGAGGGGGGAGGATTCATCACCAGGCCCATTCAAGGGTGACTCGACGCGGCGATGATTTAGAGGGCGAGCCGCCGGGTTTATCCCAGGGGGGGGGTCAAACCCGTCGCCCTCAAGCCTTCTTGGCCGCGTCCAGTATAGGAAGATCGTCCCACTCTACTGGACTGGGCGCTAATATGCCAAACAAAAAAGCGAGGGCCGAAACCCTCGCTCTTTTTTCATTCAAGCCCACAGGCGAGTCTTCGAGCCTGCGGGGTATCGTGGTTTCACGGCATCGGCACCGGTTCCGCCTTCTCCAAGCCAATCTGATTCGGCCCAACCAGGCGGATGCTGAAAAACAAATCGTTACCCTGGAAATCCACCGGGTAATTGCGGAGATAAATTAGGTTCGGCTGGTTGGCGTCGCGAATTAAAATGTACCGGGTGCCCGCTGGCAGCTTGTTGTCCCAGGCGGTTTTCCCCGTGGCTTTGAACGGCGGCACCAGGATGGGTGCGCCGAAGCGAACCATGCCGTTGACCTTGCTGGCGCCCTGCACCAGGACCGGGATTTTCAGGTCATTCCGAAAGCCGATGCCTCCGGCACGTGCCTGGACTCCCCCGGCCAATAGGGCAAGCAGGCTCAAGGCCGCCGCTGCCAAACTTCGCCGGGTGAAATGCATAACCGTGTCCCTAATTATTCCTTGTTTTCCAAAAAGTAACGGTTGTTTGAGGAATACTTGCGCCACCAGGTCCAAAGTTCGGCTGGCCTAGGTGGAGTCGAGGCCGTCGCTTACGCTTCCGGCTCGGACAAATAAATCCCAAAAGTGTCCCCAGGAAATTACTGTCATGCGACTTAAACCAATAATAAACAAACTGTTATGGTCAATATGCAATTTCTTAGTGAAGGTTTTACCAGCCCATGCACTTTCTACCCACTTTACTCAAATTTACTCATTTGAACCTTTTCAGCCAATCGTCAAAACCCTTCTTGTGCAGCTGGACGGTATCGGCCGGCCCGACGACCCATATCCGGGTGGGGCCGTCGGGGGTTTGAAAATGGACCGACAGCATGCGATACCCCGGTTTGGGCGTGCTTTTGCTGGCTAATGGGCGGTCCTTGTACAAATAGGTGCCGTGAATGTCCAGATAAAGAATTGTGATCGCCCCGTTCTTCATCTTGTTCAGCCGGGTCGCCTCTTCCGGCGTTTTGCCATCCGGGGGAAGGAACGTTTCCTTCCAGCGGGCCAGGATTTGTTCGGGCGTTCCGGTTATATTGGGCATGACGGCCAACTCGCCGTCTTCCTTGTCGTCCTTGGCCCGGGGCAAACGGAACTGATAGGACCGCAGCCGGTTGGAGGGCTTCTGCGCGATCCAGTCCTCCGG
>CAZFGM010001026.1:0-2107 GCA_964518515.1 uncultured Alcaligenaceae bacterium
AATTTTTCATCTGCCCCGAAAGGGGCCACTTCTTCCGGGCGGGTCCCGGAAGAAGCATAGTGGTCTCTTACAACGCCCCAGGCGTTGGTTCTTTCTCGTAAAGGAGCTTCCTGTGACTCTCGATGAAGTGAAAAAACGGTTTGTCGAAGAGGTCAAGCTGCGGGCCTACGACGACAAGTACATCGACAAGAACGAGGAACGCGAGATCTTGCAAATCGCCATCACCCAGGGGGTGGGCGTGGATTCCGCGCGGGCCGCCCTCGCCCAGGTGTGCGAGGCCAACGACTACGTCCTGGAGAGCAAGGTCACCAACGAGCTCAAGGACCTCCTCGATACCCTCGCCGGCAACGACGGCAAGATCGACGAGAAGGAGTTCAACGACGCCGTCACCCAGTGCAAAAAACGCACGCGCGGCAAACGCACCGACGTGCAGTGCAAACGCATGATCATCGACATCATCGACGACAACACCTACAAGACCTCCAAGGGCTGGTTCAGCGACTGGTATACCCGCATCAAGAAAGAAGTGGGCAAGTAAAAAATCCGAAATCCGAATATCGAAATCCGAAACAAATTCGAAAGCCGAAATTCGAAACCAATGGATTTTGGATTTGTTTTGGATTTCGCCTTTTTGAGCGGTCTTTTTTCGGCCGATCGGTGTTCCCGGTCGGTTTTTTCTTGGCTAGCCGGTTGCCGGAGGACGGAGTAAATCCTATCAATACTTTTTTGCCAAATGAAGTCGTCCAGCGAGGATGTAATGGTCCGCAAGAAACTGGGACAGGGGCGAAAGAATCGCTGCCGTTTTTGCACCAAGGAAGGCTGTCCGCGGCCGGCGTTCGTGGACTACAAGGACGTGGCCGGCCTGAAAAAAATGTGCACCAGCCAGGGCAAGCTGTTCAGCCGCAAGCGCAGCGGCAACTGCGCCGCCTTCCAGCGGGCCGTCAAGGACGCCATCAAGCGGGCCCGCTTCATGGCCCTGATGCCGTACGTCGGCGAGTAGCCGCCGGGGAATGCCTTTCTTTTCTGTGGCCGGCGTTTTACTGGCGGATTCCCTGTGCTTGCCCTTTGACCTCAACGCATAAGCCTCCGCTCGCCTGGGGCAAATTCCTGGGCGCGGAAACTAAACTGTCACCGCAGTTCATCAGCATCAAGGATGCTCATGGTTGGGCATCCCGGGGTGCATCGAGCGGAAACCGCGGGAAATCCGCAGCATTAGCGAAAACCCACTTCGCGCAGCCGCGTGTCCAGCCAAGCTAGTTCTTCGGAAGACAGTTCGACATCCGGAGGCTCCGTGTAGTTGAGTACCGTATCGAAATTGCCGATTTCATAAACCTTGCTGAACGCCGTTTGCAGATTCAGCGGGATATCGGGGTCGCCTTTCAAAAGAGGGACCAGCACGGTGGGAAGGGGTTGGTCAAGGGAGGCCGGCCTAACTTCGGTCCACGAGCGCCTTTTGGCCCGATTCAATAAAACAAAATAAGCCCCGGGAGGATAGGGTTCCAGCAACGGCATCCGCCGGCCTTGATGGTGCAAGTCGATCTCCAGCAAATGGACCGGGCTTTGCAAGAAATGCTGACGCTTGCGCAAGTAAGCTCGTCGGCCGCTTCTTTTATTGGTAGGTGATAAAAGCTCAATGGCGGTGACCAGTTTGCGATTCTTGGTGTCGCGGATGTGGATACGAAAATGGGGGACCGCCGTGGGTGCGCTGGACCGCAGCCGCAACGGTTGCGTGGCAACAGCTGTTGCCCAATCGTGCGGAAAAAGTCCACGCGTCTTGCGAACCCCGACATCCGGAATCATCGAGTCTGTGCAGATCATGATCTCTTCCAAAGTGCCCGTAACGTACTTCCGCTCGGGCACGGCAATGTACTTGGGACGCAGCCGCGGATTCAATTGCGCCGCGATTTCCGGGGCGAGATAGGCATGGAAACTGGTCCACCAATTCCCCTCCAGATAGGGATCCATTCCCGGAAACGGTGAAGTCATGGCAAACCCTCCCTTGGGGCCGGGCCCTCTCGACCAGCGACCGGCCTGAGGGCGGGTACTCTACCCCACCCAGGCGGCGGCGCTGGGTTGATAGCGCACCGGCTCCTCCGGCTTGAACCAC
>CAZFGM010001027.1:0-2105 GCA_964518515.1 uncultured Alcaligenaceae bacterium
CGTACGCCCGGTGGTGTGACAGGGACAGCCCGCGAGGGCTTACCTATGTCGATTTGCTGTGCGACCGTACCCGCGCACGTCGAGTCGGGAAGGGACGGCGTCCTGCGGGATGAGATCGCTGGGACCGACGAATCGCGAGGGCCGCGCCCCTTTTTTTCTTGGCCGTCTTGGGTAGCGGCATTGATTCGTGCCAGCACGGCGAGCCGCCAGCGACTGACGGGACAAAGCCCTAAGTTATTTGCAGCCAATAATTTGGGGAGTCGGATTGCCGGGCAGCGACGGGAGCGGCCCGTGGGGGGGCGCAAGCAAGGAATTTCAATCGTCAGGGCAAATAAAATCTCAAAAAATGCTGTCAAAAAAACTTGCCTGATGTTACGATACACCCGCCTGACACCGCTCGCTAGAGCCGTTGTCGCACGTCCTATCGGCGGCCGCGGCAGCCCGGCGCGCGGGCCAGTGTTTTTTTCTTTTTTCTCTCCATCCTTGTGCGGAGGTGTTCCATGAAGAACGGGTTGAAGTTGCGCGTGGGGTTCACGCTGGTGGAACTCCTGGTCGTCATCGCCATCATTGGCATTTTGATTGCGCTGCTGTTGCCGGCCGTTCAGGCCGCGCGGGAAGCGGGGCGCCGCACGCAGTGCGCCAACAACTTGCACCAGCTTGCCATCGCGGCCCACGGCTACCACGACGTGTTCAACGCTCTGCCGCCGTGGCACATGGGCCCGCAAGTGGGATCGGCGGGCGTTCTGCCGCCGGGTCCGAACAACGGCACGCTGGGGTTCCTGCTCCCGTTCATCGAGCAGAACCACATCTACACGCAGATCCATGGATCCTGCTTTGACATCCGGCTGGCGACAGTGGGCGGCTACTGGAGCGGCCGCCCCGGCGCGTGGGCGATGTCTCAGGTTCGCTTGCCGTTCCTCTACTGCCCCAACGTCGAGAACCTGCGCGAAGGCCCGAGGACGGGGTCCATGGTGACCACGCACATGATCCGCGTCAGCGGTGGGATCACGATGCAGGGCTGGTACTATCCGCCGCCGAACAACGTGCACGGCCGCACGAACTACCTGGGCTGCGCTGGCTACGCCGGCAAGACCGGCAGCTACAATCAGACGACCAACATCGAGGGCTTGGACCTGTGGGAAGGCTGTTTCGGCGGCGGCACGGCCAACACCTTCACGTCGATCATTGACGGGACCAGCAACACGTTCATGTTTGGCGAGACGGTGGGCGACACGATGACGGGATTCCCGGGGTTCTCGCCGGGCGACGGCCAATTCCGGTGGAGCCACGCCTGGTTCGGCAGCGGGTCGATTCCGACCGCCTGGAGCTTCACGGGCGTTCCCAACGAGCGCTGGTACACGTTCAGCAGCCGGCACGCGGGCAACATCATCCAGTTCGCCTACGCCGACGGCTCGGTTCACAACATCAAGGCCGTGATCCCCAACGGCGTGCAACGGCTGGCGGCGGGCATCCGCGACCGGACGCCGTACGACGTGAACCAGGTCATGCTCAAGTGAGGCATGGCAGGACGCGTGCGTCGGGTCATCAAGCGGTGCTGGTCCGCGTTGTTGGAGGAGGTGCCCAAGTGAAGTGGTTTGGCTGCTTGGCGGCGTTGGTGCTCGTTTGCGCCGTGGGATGCGGTTCCGGGGTGGAGCCGGCGGGTCTGCCTTCGCAGACGGCGCCGCCTCCCGCCGGCGGACCCGCGGCGGCGGCGGCCGGCGCCGAGTCGCCGCCCCCGCTGACTCCGGGTGCGGAGCCGGGCACAGGCCAATAGCCCGCCTGGCCGATAATTGGCATCGACCGGGCCACGACACGAATCTGACCCGGCGGCGCGATGGCGCGCCGCCGGGTTTTTTTGTTTTCGTCGGGGACTTCCGGGACGGACCGGCGCCTCGGCGTCTACAGTAAGTGCACCCGCAGAAGAATTTGGGTGGTAGGACGGCCTTTCCAGGCCGTGATTTCAGCGACGGCCCGGAAGGGCCGTCCTACCGATTGCCCGTGGACGGCCGCGCAACCGATACGGGCGGGATGACCGGCTTTTTCGCCGCCGTCGCCGTGCCTGACGGGCGGGTAGTGGGTCAGTTCGTAGTGCCCCGAACCAATCG
>CAZFGM010001028.1:0-2102 GCA_964518515.1 uncultured Alcaligenaceae bacterium
TAGATCACGTTCATCGGAAACCTCTTTTTTGCGGACAGGGTGGCATGGTTTGGCCCCAAGGCGAGCCTTGGGAGTTCACGGTTTCAAGAGATATGTTAATAAGCTGGCCACGACAGCGGCTATCAGTGGTGCCAGCACCATCCAGATTCTCTGTCCCCACCTTTCCTGATTTTTTTCCAAGTTGGCCACTCTATGTTCTAGCAACGCGATCCTGGTCGGCAGATCCAGCAACCTGCTTAATTCCTTGGCGGCGTTATCCAGTCGCTCATTAAGCTTGGCCACCAGTTTTTCCAATTCATCGATTTTTTCACCATCGGTTTTTCGGGCCATAGGATTCCCCGATTAGTCGCACTTAGTCGTCCCTTTGCAGCTTTTCCAAGAGTCTGTGAGATTGGACTTGCAATAGATTTCCCCACACATGGTAAAGTCGCAATTCCCTGTGGATATCATTTTTCAATTCATCCGGGGAAAAATCCGTTGTGGCTTCATCCGTCGAATCGGCGATGCGCAGACGATAGGCATTCCGCCCTTGCGGATCGGTTATGCCGTCCCACTCCACCGTTATCCCATTGGCCGATCGGGCCACATACTCCTGCAAAAAAATGGTGGCTTTTTCCAGGAGGGGGTAGTCTTTGGAGAACTTGGCTTTTTCGCTGTATTTCACTTGCATAAGGCCTCCGGCAAACTTTTATCCTCTTTGGAAGGGTTCAGCTATCCAAAATCTTACAACAAGTAAGCGAAATTCAACAGCCGATCATTCAGCGCGTTGCTCGCTTCCTCGATCTTCCGCCGGTCGCCCGAAGTCATGGCCTCGCGGACGGCCCGGCACAGCTCTTCCAGCTCGCGCTTGTCGGCGGGATCTTCGACCTTGGGAACCACGTCCTGCTCGGTCTTTTTGAGGACTTCCAGGGCGTCGCGGAATTCCTGGGAAGTTTCCAGGTCTTCGCCGCGTTTGAGCAATTCCTCGTTGATGCGCTTCATCTTCATGATCTGGCCGGCGTCCATCTGGTCGGCGCCGGTTTGCTGGATGGCGAAGCGCTTCTTGTGGCCGGCGTAAGGATCGAAAATCTGCACGGTGAGGATGCCGTCGTCGCCGTACTCGTAGGTGACTTCCAGGGCGCCGTCGCGTTGCGGCCGGGGCGGCTGGAACTCCCACGGAATCTCCGCCAGCTTGACGTTTTCCGGGTTGTCCGGCGCGTCGTAAATATCCCCCTCGTACACGCTGATGACCACCCGCTCGGCGGGGTCGGCCACCGGATGATACGTCTTGGTGAACGAGCAGGGAATGTCGGCGCCGCGCTTGATGATCGGATCGAGGTAGACCTGGCGGCGCTCGTTGATCGGGTTGGCGCACAGCGAATGCTCGAGCTTGACGCTGAAGGCGTGATTGTCCAGGCCGGGAGCGCCTTGCAGGATGGCGGCGACGATGGCCGCCCCCTGGGCCACGCACGTCATCGGATCGACCTTGTCGAACGGCTCGGGTTCCTTGCCGCCCAGGCGCTCGGTGACGAAACGGCGGACGAGGGGAATCTTGCTGGTGCCGCCGACGAGCAGGACCTTGTCGATGTCGCGGGGCCGCAGGCCGCGCAGACTCAGGGCCTCGTCGATGGCGGTGCCGGACTTGAGCACCAGCGGCATGATCTCGCGCTCGAACGAGGCGCGGTCAATTTCCTCCTCCAGGCTGAGATGGCGCTCGGGCACCAGCTCGGCCTTGCGGGCCACGGTGGTGGTCTGCGAGGACAGGTCGATCTTGGCCTTTTCCACGGCCAGCATGAACTGCTGCTTGTAGGGCGAGTTGAGAACGTCGAAGCCGGTTTTATCGAGGAAACGCTTGCCGATGAGATTGCCGAGTGCCACGTCGAGGTCGTCGCCGCCGAGCCGGCCGACGCCCTTGGAACTGACCTCCTCGAAGATGCCGTGATGGATGCGCAGGATGGTGACGTCGAGGGTGCCGCCGCCGAAGTCGTAAACCAGCACGGTCTGGTCCTGGCTGGCATTGAGGCCGTAGCAGATGGCCGCCGCGGTGGGTTCGTTGATGAGGGTCAAAACCTGCATGCCGGCGGCGCCGGCGCACAGCTTGGTGGCGTGGCGGGCCAGCCCCT
>CAZFGM010001029.1:0-2094 GCA_964518515.1 uncultured Alcaligenaceae bacterium
AGGTTCCTTCTTGTTACACTCCCAGCAAGAATCGAATAACAAGATCGACGCCGGAGAGTCGCGGATGGAGGCCACCGAGTTGCAGCGACTGTTTGCCGCGTTTGTGGGCGCCGACCGGTATCGGAAATTCCTCCGCACCCTCAACAACCAAGGGCGGTGGCGCGGACGGTTCCTTTTCTGGCAGGAACAATTGTTAAAGCATTTCGTCGGCTATGCACGGATCAGCGAGATGACGGTCGCGCAGGTCGAGCAGATGCTCCGCGTTTGCGACGCCAGGGGCATTACCCTGGCCTTCGAAATCGGAAACAACGCACGTATCAAAATCACCCCTACGCAAACCGACACCTACCGCGTTATCGTAACCTCACAGAAAGGAGGCGCCCCGGGAGAATTCACCCTCGAGGTTTGGCGAAAGTAATTGTAGGCGATCCAACGGCCGATCTGGCTAGCGGCGGCATCCGCGGCCAGGTCTACGGTGCCCGCGATGCGGCTGGTCTCGCTCAGTCGGTCGTGCGGATCACCGATCTTGCCCATTCCCGATTCTCCTTTCATTTCCACTTCTTGGTTGAATTATAGAGGGTAATGCTGGTAAACTTGGAAATACGCTGCAAGGGGATTCACATGTTACACCGCCGCGATGCCATGATTCGCCTGGGCCAAATCGGTCTGGGAGCGCTGACTTTGCCGGGCTTGCTCGACGTCGAAAAAGCCGCCGCCTCATCCGCGGCCCCCGCCCGACACGGACGGGCCAAGTCGTGCATCCTGGTGTTCATGTGGGGCGGGCCGCCGCAGCAAGACATGTGGGACATGAAGCCCGGCACGCCTCAGGGCATTCGCAGCCTGTTCCAGCCCATGCGCACCGTGATGCCCGGCATCGACCTCTGCGACCAGATGCCGCTCTTGGCCCGGCACACCGACAAGATCGCTTTCATCCGCTCGATGAGCCATCCAAGCAACGTGCACGAGCCGTCGGTCTATCACACACTCACCGGCAAACAGAATCCCACACTCGTGTCGCCGCGAAATATGCGGCGGCGCAGTGATTTCCCCAACTTCGGCGCCATGCTGTCGTACTTCACGCCGCCCGCGGGCATGCCGGCCACGGTTACCATTCCCCGGCCCATTGGCCACGACGGCATTACCTACGCCGGCACTTATGCCGGCTGGCTCGGACCGCGCCACGATCCGATGGAGCTGCGTGAGGCGCCCAATTCCAACGATCAGCCCACGCACCCGCTCCAACTCGGCGCCGGAATGGACAGCACCCGCCTGGTAGCGCGCAACGGCCTGTTGCGCATCCTGGAACAGCAAGACCGCGTTTTGCAAAACACCCGCGCCACCGAGGGCCTGACCAGCTTCCACGAACAGGCCTACCGCATGATCGCCTCGCCGCAGGCCCGCCGCGCTTTCAATCTCGACCTCGAGCCGGCCAATCTGCGCGAGCGCTACGGCCGCAATGAATACGGCGAAAGCTTTCTCCTGGCCCGCCGACTGATCGAAGCCGGCGTCCGCTTGGTGTCGATCATCTGGCTGTACATCATGCCCAACGGCCGCGTGGCCAATGTCTGGGATACGCACGGCGGCACCGGCGGCCTGGGCAGCATCGGCGGCTTCGACATGCTCAAGGCCCATTACTGCATTCCCCCGCTCGACCGCGGCTATTCCGCCCTTCTCGAAGACCTGACGCAGCGCGGCCTGTTGGACGAGACCCTGGTCGTGGCGGTGGGGGAGTTCGGCCGCACGCCGCGCATCAACAACACGCAAGGCCGCGAGCACTGGGGCCCGTGCTACACGGCCCTCCTCTCCGGCGGCGGCATCCGCGGCGGCCAAATCTACGGCGCTAGCGACCCTATGGGGGCTTACGTCCGCGACAATCCCGTCGCCCCCGAGGACCTTCTGGCCACCATCTACGAGTCCCTGGGTCTCGATCCGCACAGCGAAGTCCGCGACCGCGAAAGCCGGCCCATCCGCATTTGCGATGGCCGCCCGGTAATGGCGCTGTTCGGATGACAGGTGCCTTTCCCCTCAATTTGAGGGGGTTTCATTATAGGGGTAGGGAGGAGCGGTTGATTCGCTCCCCCCTCCCTCCGAACC
>CAZFGM010001030.1:0-2089 GCA_964518515.1 uncultured Alcaligenaceae bacterium
ATCGAATCGAATACACACCCCGCGTGACCCGTTAAGGCCATCATTTGAACCATGCTCCAAAACCTCAAAACTCCACACAGCACCCGCCAAAAATTTAGACTGCCGGAAGCAATAGAGATTTCCTTTTTTCCTGTCTTCTCTGTGTCCTCTTTGTCTCTGTGGTTAGCCAACCATGTCGTGCACCGGCGGGTTACCAACCTCGATCTTCTCCACCCTTAATCGGCCCCTTTCCCCAGGTTGTACTGGTCGATTTTTTTTCGCAAGGTATCGCGGCCAATGCCCAGCATCTGGGCGGCCAGGGTGTTGTTGTCCGCCTGGTCGAGGACCTTGCGGATTACCCAGGCTTCCACTTCTTCCAGATTAAAGCTCGGGGGATGATCGACCGCCGCGGGAACCTCGACAAAGCCCAGGTCGCGCGGCTCGATGGACGGACCTTCGCCCATGACCAGGGCGTTTTCCAGGACGCTGCGGAGCTGGCGGACATTGCCGGGCCAGGAATAATCTTGCAGGCGGCGCAACGCCGCGGGAGAAATGGTTTTGGCCGCCGCGCCGGCCGGGGTGAACTGGCGGAGGAAGTGCTCGACGATGGCCGGGACGTCCTCGGCGTGCTCGCGCAAGGGCGGCACGCGCAGGTACACCACGCGGAGGCGGAAAAACAGGTCCTGGCGAAAAGTCTTGGCCTTGACCGCCTCTTCCAGATCCTTGTTGGTGGCGGCCACGATGCGGACGTCGCTGCGGATGTCCGTAGCGCCGCCCACCGGCCGGAACGGCTGGCCCTCGATGACGCGCAGCAGCCGCACCTGCCCTTCGAGCGGCATGTCGCCGATCTCATCGAGGAACAGGGTGCCGTCGTCGGCCTGCTGGAAATAGCCGGCATGATCGGCGGCGGCGCCGGTAAAGGCGCCTTTGCGATGGCCGAACAGTTGCGATTCGATGAGGCTGTCGGTCAAGGCGCCGCAGTGGGCGACCACGAAGGGCCCGTGGCGGCGCGGACTGCCCAAGTGCAAGGCGTTGGCCACCAGCTCCTTGCCGACGCCCGATTCGCCCTCGACCAGGACCGTGGCGTTGCTGGCGGCGGCACGGACGATTTTTTCCCGGAGGGCTTGCAGGGCCGGGCTGGCGCCAATCAACTCGTCCACCATGGCGGCGCGGCCCTTGAGGCGGGAATTTTCCGCCGCCAGGATGCGGTAGCGGCGCAACCGAGCCAGGTTGAAGGCGGCAAAGCCGGCCACCACCTCGCAAAATTGCACCTCGCGGCCGGCAAACGGACGACGCTCCTTGTACACGTGCACCGCCCCGAGCGGCCCGTCTTCCGCCAGCAAGGGAATACACAGAGCGTCGGAATAGGACGCCAGGCTGTCCATCGCGGACGGCGGCGTGCCGCCGCCCTGAAGCCAGACCGTCCGTCCGCTTTCGCGGGCCTTCTGGGTCAGGCTCCGGCTCAGGTCCTTGTCCATGTCCACTTCCCGCGGCACGATCATCTTGGACACCGGATGATCCGGGTCCAGATTGAGGAACCCGGCCAGGCGTGCCTGGGTGTGCCGGGTCACCGTCTCCAGGGTGCGCTGGATGACTCCCTGGGGATCGGTTTCCCCCTCGCATGCTTGCATGTACTGGTACAGGGCCGTCAATTCGTCGGTCAAGAACAGGGTCCCGCCAGCCGTTTCCCCGCCGGCCTTGTCCTGGGCGGGAGGCAGATCGGCATCTTCCAGGCCGAAGCGCAGGCGCATATCGGCGATGCCGATGATCTGGCCGTTGTCCAGTTGTTGCCGGGCCGTGATTTTGTCGCCGTCCACGAAGGTGCCGTTGAGCGTATTCAGGTCCTCGATATACCACTGGCCGTTGTCGCACACGATCTGGGCATGTTCCCGCGAGGCATGCTCGTCCTGCAAAACGATGGTATTCTTCCGGCTGCGACCGAGTGTGTTCGCTTGGCCGGGAAGGAGTTCATGGACGTTGGGGCTGCCTTCTCCTTTTTCAATGGTCAAGCGCGCACGCATGGGAGAGGACCTCCGCAAGGGATTGGCCGCACCTCTAGGGTACCCTGCGGACGGGGCCTTCGTCAAAACATTTGCCTGTGTTTAGCGGG
>CAZFGM010001031.1:0-2086 GCA_964518515.1 uncultured Alcaligenaceae bacterium
ACCTGGGTGGGTCGTAGATGCGCATTTTGGACCAAGGGATTACCGGGTCGAATTGTTTTATCCCAATCCCGCCATCGGCTCGCCATTATAGATGTGATTCGGGCGTTCTTGCTGGTCGTACCAGACGGCGGTCTTGGGAATACCGAGGGCGGCGTACATGGTGGCGGCCAGGTTTTCGGGGGCCTGGGCCTGGGAGGCGGGATGGCCGCCGCTGCGGTCGGTCGAGCCGATGACCTGGCCGCCGCGGACGCCGCCGCCGGCCAGGAACACGGTTTGGGCCGGGCCCCAGTGATCGCGGCCCGGCAACTTGTAATGCTGCGGCAACGTCGATATCCGCGGTGTGCGGCCGAATTCGCCGGCCATGACGATCAACGTGTCCTCGAGCTGGCCGGTCTGGTCCAGGTCGTCCAGCAAGGCGGATACGGCCCGGTCGGTCGGCGGGAACAGGCTGTCCTTGAGGCGCGGGAAGATGCTGCCGTGCAGGTCCCACGATTCATTGTTGCCGAGGTTGACCTGCACGAAGCGCACGCCCAGGTCGATGAAGCGGCGGGCCATGAGCAGCGACCAGCCGAAGCAATTCTTGCCGTATTTTTCCTGAAGCCGGCGGTTGGCGTTGGTCACGTCGAAGGCCTCGTGGACGCGGCGATCCGACAGCAAGGCCACGGCCCGCTCGCGCTGGCGCTCGAACTGGGCAGCGGCCTCTTCGCGGCCGAGGGGATGGCGCTGCACGCGCTGGAGCAAATCCAGCCGGTCTTGCATTTGCGGCCTTGAAAGGCCCGCCGGCAAATCCAGATTGGGCGCCTGGAAGCGCGATGGATCTGTTACCCCGGCGGCTTCCGGCTCCATGGTGAAAGCATACTCGGGATAAGCGCCGTAAATACGCGCCCGGTACGGCGAGGCCTCGATGAACCACGGATCGTGCCGCGACCCCAGCTGGCCGGCGAACTGGCCGGGTATCACACGGCCCGACATGTGCACGATTTTTTCCGGCAGCACTACCGCCGAAGGCAGGTGCCCGTTCCGCGGCACCACGCGCCCCACGATGGCGGCAATCGACGGCCAATCGCTCGGCTGCGGGCGGACGGGGTTGTAGCCCGGTTGCAAGGTCGTGCGCCCGGTCAGCATCATGGTGTGACTGTGCGAGTGCGACGTCGAGGGATGCGACATCGACCGCACCAGGGCCCACAAATTGCTGCGCTGGGCCAACATCGGCAGGTGTTCGCAGATCTGGATGCCGGGGGTGCGCGTGGCGCTGGGATGAAACTCGCCGCGAATTTCCGCGGGCGCCTGCGGCTTCAAATCAAAGCTGTCCAGCTGCGAAAGACCCCCGGACAGGAAGATGTAGATGACCGATTTGCCGGTTCGCCGGGCGGGATCGGCCGCCGCCGAGACGCCGCCGATGAGCGCCTCGCCGAGCAGCCCGGCGGTGAGGCCGCCGATGCCTACTTTGCAGAAATCCCGCCGGTTCCAGCGAAGAGTCATAACGCCCCCCAACCTCGTAGGCCACGGGAAAAACTCCCAGCAATTATACCCAATCGTTCATGAACTGATAGGAAAAATCTGGAAAAATAGGATTCTCCGAATCCTTTCGCGATCGCTGGCTATTCACCGCTGTAAGTTGAAAGCAACCTATTGCATTTGGCAAAAGTTTGATTATTGTGGTTCTGCCCCCGCACCCTTTCCAACAGGAGACCATCATGTCACGGGGCCCTGATGAAGGTTACAGAGAGGAAAGACCGGACTACGAAGGTTACAGGGAGGAAAGACCGGATTACGGGGACAACGACCGTGGTTGGGATCGTGGTCGGGATTATGAACCCCCTTTTGGCGATATTCCCATTCGTCGGCGGGATATCCCCAACTACTTGGCCCAGGCCATTCCGTGCACGCTTTTTTGTTGCCTGCCGTTCGGGATCGTGGCAATTGTGCAAGCCGCGCAGGTCAACACCAAGCTGAGTTTAGGCGATTATGCCGGGGCCCAGAAGTCTTCGGATCAAGCCAAGATGTGGTGTTGGATTTCGTTTGCCCTGGGATTGATTGCGACTCCGTTCATCATTTATTTTCAGATTCTGGCCGACCGCGAATT
>CAZFGM010001032.1:0-2080 GCA_964518515.1 uncultured Alcaligenaceae bacterium
TGACCAACTTCGCCCATAAACGCTACCCGAAATTAGAAGTGTGACAAAGCACTAGACAGATCGGTTAGGGCAATCATCTCGGTTTTCTCCAAAGCAAACTGCGTCTTGGCTTTAACGCCATCGTTAATAAAGGTTCCCTTACGCAACTCAATCGCAAACTCGCTATCTTGCGGTGGCTTTTCCGCATCAAGCTCTCTGACGACGATTTCTCTAACTCTCAAAGGCTTGGTCGAGTTGTCTGGGTCCCAGATCAGAACCGAACGCGTAGGAAACCATCGAGATCCCGCACATTCCTTGACCGACGTAATGAACAACTTGAACTCCAATCCGCTCCCATCGGACTTTCTTTCCCAATGCTGAATTGGCAAAAACCCGCGCCCGGTGTCGAAAAAGAACTTGTAAAACCAATCTTTTTCAGTCTTCCGAAGCGAAATAACGGTGAGCGAACGAGACGCTATCATCTTCTGCGCCTCGCAAGAGAGAAACAAGCCTTTCTTCTTCCAATCCATCGCGAGGATACGCCCGGGGCTGAATCGTTCATTTTGACCCATGACGCCCATGTCAAATGGAGTTAATTCGATTCCCCGGCTCGGACTAATGGGCCCGTTTACGCACGCAACACCCACAAAAGGGGAATAGTTCAGCTGCATAGACCCGCTATCCAGGTACTTTTGGGGCATAAACGTGGCAATGCCCGTTCGTCGGCCAGCCTGTGCCTTTACTTCCTTCTCAAGAAGCTCGGGATCACACGCGGTTTCGAATCTTGTCTTCTGACCGTTTGCGATCCAAATATTCTGACTCGTAGCCCTATCAAAAAGCCTTCCTTCCACGGCATCACCAATTGAAGCGGCCTTTCCGATTGTCACATCGAACCTGCAAGTGAGGAATCCAAACGCCTCTCGGTTACTTAAGTAGCCCTCGGAGATCACCTTAAACAGAAGTTGATCGTCCGACTCGGGCTTCATTTTGGCACCACAAAAGCCCGGGCGTGTGCTGACACAGAGCATTGACAGAGCCACAAGAATCTTGAACGCCGTCAGTCTCATGGTATTCCCCCACTCGCTTGGCGAAGCAGGCGCGCACGCTTATTTGCCGCGTGTCAGGTTGCCAGCGTGGCCATCACTACGCGCGACTAGAAACCGATCCTGCGAAACCTGAAGGCCGTGGTGGACAAGGATCACTGCATCCTCCTGGCCACGGACCTCGAACTCGGTATCCCCCTAAGAATTCGCGGCGTCAAGGTCGATGAGCCCGACGAGGCGCTATCCCCGCCAACCGGATGATCTCGATCCTGCGCGAGTCTGCCGACGAGGAGCTCAATTCACTGGACAGGATCCAACAGGGGCACCTGTGAAGACTTTTCCGTAAACCTTCGTGCACCCTCCTGAATGGTCTGTGAGAGCATCAGTGTATCCCGTTCCTTGAGCGCAGACAAGCTCGCCACCATCACAATAACGGCAATGCCCATCTGGGTCGGGCGGCCAATACCAGTCCCCTGCAGGGACGAGCTTTACGCAGGTTCCTGTTCCCAAGACCGGATCATACCAACATGTCTTGATAGTAGGTGCGCTAGGTGCGCTGCAACTGATACAGGTCTTCGGCGGTTTGCAGTTCCCCCACGAATTGGTGCCAAGGTGACAATAAATTTTACCGGCGTGCAAGGCCAAGACACCTGGCGGCTGACAAGTGCCGTTCGATGGCTGGGCTTCGACATCGCATTCCAACGCCAAGAAAAACACTGCCAGAGCAAAGGCGCAACCAAGCAACAAGAGCCTGTCCATGGAAACCTTGTGGTGCGCCCCTGGCGCTGGACCAGTATGATAGTTAATACTGGACAGCCCAGGGAGACTTTTCCATGTCACGCACCCGACGTTCCTTCGCCGACGAGTTCAAAGCCCAGATCGTCCTCGACCTCTTGACCGGCGCCGCCAGCCAGGCGGAGCTTTGCCGCAAACACAACCTCCATCCCCAGCTGCTCGGCCGTTGGAAGACGACCGTCCTCGAGCGTCTCCACACCCTCTTCCAGGGCACCTGATTACCGTGATCTTGACTTACGGCGCAGAGAGGGCCATGGCCGTCA
>CAZFGM010001033.1:0-2080 GCA_964518515.1 uncultured Alcaligenaceae bacterium
AAAAATAAACCCTCTTTACGGTTATCCCAACGATTGTCTACCATGATGAACAACCTTTGGAAAAGGGTTTGGAGGGCGATTGGGCACCTGCGGAAACGGACACCAATGCTAAAGAATACAGCGGTCCGCGAATGAGTGTAGTAGGAGAATTAATGGCACAGGGGATTTCTCACCCGCGGCGGTCGCATATTTGGTTGACGGGGGCGGCCACCATCGGCCTGTGGTGGCTCTTGAGCGGGCGCTGGACCTGGGCGACGTGGATCGGCTGCTGGCTGGTGGCCATCAATGTGATCGCGTTTGGGCATTAGGCCTACGACAAGCCCGCACACTTGGCCTTTAACCTGAAGTAGCGCCCGGTCTCACGACCGGGCGAGGATTGAAACTTGTTCTTCACCGCGCTCTTGCCCTCGTAGTGGAGTAGCGCCCGGTCTCACGACCGGGCGAGGATTGAAACCGGCCTGAAGTCGAAATGCTCGCCAAGTGGCTTGACAGCGCCCGGTCTCACGTGTTGATCGCGGTCAGGAAGCAGGCCAATATCGCGGCCTGAGTGTGACCGTGGCACGGGTGCCGGGAATTGACGCGAGTAGAGATGTTAAAGTCGCAAGGTCGATATCAACAGGGATTTGTGGAATCATCCACTCACGCCAAGGGGTGAATATGAACGGACGCGAGCCTGCAAGCGGACGGTCGTGGTTAAAAACGCTCTTGTGTTGCCTGGGGGCTCCCTCCTGTCAGTTTGCTTCACTTATTGGGCCTTGGCAACCTTCCATCCATGGTGGGTTGCGTTCCTTTTTGGCCTTTCATGCGATCCAAAAATCGGCCCTTGATCTCGTGAGGTTCCTCTCTTTTCGCACTACAGCCCGCGCTGGCAAACAGAGTCAAGACCAAACCCAACAAGGTTGGGAAACGCATACGTCACTTCCAAGGGGGGCGTTTCGCCTGGAAAGCTCGTTCCAGGTCAATCCAAATCGGCCGGATCGCTGCCGGCGCGGGTGCCCAGCCGGGGCAGGATATTGTCGGCCTTGTAGGTAAGCCAGCGGACCGAGCCATCGCCCATCAGGAAGTTGGCGCCGTTCAGATGCATGCTCCAGAAGTGGACCTGGTCGCAATTGTCGGAAATATGGCCGGGCTGCAGGCCGACTTTGGCGGTGGAGCAACCCAGGGCCTGGGCGTAGCCGACGTCGCGGGTTCCCAGGACGACGTCGCCGGTGCCGGAGCCATCATAGCCCGCGCCGGCGAACCACCAGCCGTACCACCAATCCGTGCTGGGCGGGCGTTCGCCGACCATGATGGTGTTGCTGCTGCCGTCATCGATAACGCGGATATGACTTTTCCAGAAAAGAACGCCGTCCGCCCTTCCCGGCGGGGGGTTATCGGTGCTGGTCCAGTCGCCGCGGGTGCCGCTCACCCCGAGGTAGGAGGTAAAGGCGATCTGCATGCCATCGACATCGCGCGCCACCAAGATGCCGCGCGGGTCGGCCGGGCAGGTGTACAGGGGAATTTCCTTTCCCAGACCAGGGTTGGGACGGGCCGTCGCCCAGCCGGTCCAGAAATCGCCCCAGGGCCACCAGTTATACGGGGGAGAGCCGGTCTGGTAGCTGCCGGTCTGTTTTTGCCAGGCGTCCGCCATATTGTAGACGTTGTGCTGCTCGATGTAGGGCAGGATCAAGGCCATCCAGCTCCAGAACTCGTTGATACGAGGATTGCCGTCGCTGCGCACCACGCCCATGGGAAAGCATTTTTTATCTAGATAGTAAGCATGCAAAGCGATGCCGAGCTGGTGCAGGTTTTCCTGACAATGCGTCTTGGCCGCCGCGCTCCGCACGACTTGAATCGCCGGTACCAGGAGGGCGATCAAGATCGCGATGATGGCAATGACGACGAGCATTTCAATGAGAGTAAAGCCGTTTCTTCTTCGCAGGTAAGGCGCCATGACAATTCCCTCGGAAAATGAATGGCTTCTCCTCCGAAGATTTTGCCCGCAAGAGACCTCTCTTCGCCCGGTAGTATACCACCGGAGCAGAGTGAAAGGGAAACGGTTTCCCAACAATTTTCGTGGCTTGGGTCAAGGGGCAGGTAG
>CAZFGM010001034.1:0-2077 GCA_964518515.1 uncultured Alcaligenaceae bacterium
ACGGCTGTAGGCGAACCTAGCGAAGGCGGGATAGCGGGCTAGCGTTAACCTTCGTTTCCAAGAGCGCTGATGAGCGATGAGCGCGGTAGGGTAAATTGCTCTTGCGGGCACCGCCTGGGAGGTATAAAAGCCCCACCAAAACCTCCACTCACTGACAGGAATATCCATGGGCGCGATCTTGTTTCTCTGCCTTTCACACCTCGGTCCAGCCGATAACCAATTCCTGGAGGTCAACCGGCCAGCAGGATTGGCCTTGGTTTTTTTCGCCCGTTTGGGTGTGCCCCCTGAGTACATTCGGGCCGTTTTCGGAGCGCCAGATGGTCAGGTCAGTGGGCGACTCGACTGGAGAACGAATCCCGATCGGTACCTGCTTTGGGACTACACTCGTTATGGGGTTTGGGTCGAGTGGGGAGGGCGTCCATTCCCGCGTACAGGCAAAGGTCCTGCGATTCGAGTTTACGGCGGCATCGGACCATAGTAACATTAGATAAGAAAAGGTTAAACTCATGATAGCCATTTCTGAGTGCTGGCGCCTCCTCAATGGTAGAATGCCATGATCAAGAAGTTGACCACACGGAAAACGCTGGACCTTGGTGATCGACCAACCGTTGTTGGATCTTTTGAAGATCGACCCGGAGACTCCCTTGGAACTTACCACGGATGGCCGGCCGTTGCTGGTGTCGCCGGTGACTGATCCTGATCAGGCCAAGTTTGCCGCTGCCCTTGAGGAACCAATCGGCGCTATGGGGAGGCGCTGCAACGGCTGGCTGATTGACCCATGGCGGCCGATTTTTTGAATTTGGCGGAAGTCCTGGCTCTCATCGCGTTGAAATGGAATTCTCGGGTCGTTTCCGATGGCCCTGGTTAGCGCGGAGGGTTAATGGTGGCGGCCAATGGTGAGAGGTGAGTCTACCCACCGGCTGCCAACCCGACCCTTGAAAACCACGCACCACTCACCACGCACCAATCCACCATGATTATCGTACTCCGTCCCGGTTCCACCCCCCAGCAGATCGATCACATTCTTGAGCGCATTCAAGAATTGGGCCTGCGACCGCACGTCAGCCGCGGCGAGCATCGCACCATCATTGGGGTAATCGGCGATGAGACCAAGATGCAGGCCGAGCCGTTGTCGGCCATCCCGGGAGTCGAGCAAGTCCTGCCGATCATGAAGCCGTTCAAGTTGGCCAGCCGCGAGCTGCACCCGGCGGATACGGTGGTGGCGGTCGGCCGGGTGCGCATCGGCGGCGGCGGCATGGCGATGATCGCCGGGCCATGCGCGGTGGAAAGCGCCAAGATCCTCGATGAAATTGCCGGCCACGTCAAAGCGGCTGGGGCCAACCTCCTCCGCGGAGGGGCCTTCAAACCGCGCACCAGCCCGTACAGCTTTCAAGGTCTGGGCGAAGAGGGCCTGAAAATCCTCCGGGACACCGGAAAAAAACATGACCTGCCCACGGTCACCGAAGTCATGGACCCCCGGCAAATCCCGCTGGTGGACCGCTATGCCGACATGTTCCAGGTCGGCGCCCGCAACATGCAGAACTTCGACCTCTTGAAGGAAGTCGGCCAAACACGCAAGCCCGTCTTGCTCAAGCGCGGCATGAGCGCCACCGTCAAGGACCTCTTGATGTCCGCCGAGTACATCCTCAGCGAGGGCAATCCGAACGTCGTCCTCTGCGAACGGGGCGTGCGCTCGTTCGAGGATTCCACGCGCAACATGCTCGACATGAGCGCCGTGCCGAACGTGAAAAGCCAGAGCCATTTGCCGATCGTCGTTGATCCGAGCCACGCGACGGGCCGGCCGGACCTGATTCCGTCGATGGCCTGCGCCGCGGTCGCCGCCGGCGCCGACGGCGTCCATGTCGAAGTGCACAGTTGCCCCGAGAAGGCGCTGTCGGATGGCCCGCAGGCCCTGCTGCCGCCGCAGTACGCGGAACTGATGAAACGGATTCGCAAACTGGCCGAGGTGGTGGGGAAGACCTATTAGGCGAGGGGCAGGAAATAACTTACCCGTAGCCGCACTCGCCAGAACGCGGGCAGCCCGCACTCTGGCGAGTGCGGCTACGGGTAGATTAAG
>CAZFGM010001035.1:0-2071 GCA_964518515.1 uncultured Alcaligenaceae bacterium
GGGAGTGACCCTGGATTCTTTTGGGGGGAATAAAAGGATGAAAAGCATGTCTCTTGTCGGAGTGCTTGTTTTTTGGGTTATCGTCGGGCTTTTCAGCCTTTCCTTGGTGGGTTGCCAAACAGGAAAGGGCTTTCGCCAGAATAAGGAAGGCAGTGCGTTTAACCAATCAACCCAGGAAAGGCCGTGTCGTTTTGGTTGAAGACATTGAGAACCTCTACCGGGTGTAGAGGTAAGCCGTTGGAAGCTCGCCCGAAAGGAGATTATTATGAAACCGCAGCGCAAACGGTTGTTCTTCTTGGCCCTGGGCGGACTGATGGTTCTGGTTTCGGCCTGGGCCTTTGCCAACCCTGGATTGTGGGGGTCGCCAGGACACTCCCAAGCCGTTTTCCCTCAAGACCCGCAGGGTAACTTGCCTCCCTGTTGCCAACAAGGGTCATCTGGTTGCTGCCAGACAGGCGAAGGATTCTGTTGCTGTGGCTTGCCGGGTTCAGATCCATCCTGCCCACAAGGGACAGACCCGGCTGTCGGGCAGAAAAAACCTGGCAACGAGGAGATGAAGGCCAGCCCGCAGGCGATGGCGAAGGGCGTAGCGGCCCGCAAGGCGATGGAGGCTCATCGGAAAGCCTTGGACAAGGATGGTGTTCATAGCTGCTGCATCAAACCGAGTTGCGTCTTTTGCGCCGCCGCCGGGGACATGTGCCCGTGTGCCATGAACCTTCGTAAGGGGATGCCGGTGTGCCCGGAATGTTGGGGCGGCTGGCAAGCAGGGTTTGGCCGGCTCGAAGGCGTCGATCCCAGCAAGGTGCAGATTGCTCCGAAGGACAAGCTGAAGATGATGTATCAGATGAAAGCCAAGAATTTCCAGAAGGCTCAGGTGAAATAACGCAATTCTCCACGGATGAAACACGGATGAAACAGGGAAAAAGGCAAAAGGAGAATGCCTGAAATTCCTTGCAAAAGGTCCGTGTTTCATCGGTGTTTCATCCGTGTTTCTTTTGTGGTTGCGGCTTTGCCGCGCCGTGTTATTCGCCGAGAAACAGGGGAAATTGATCGGTTCCATTGTAAGGGCTGGCCCAAGCGCCGCAAGCTAATTCACGACCTCTGTTCGGCCCGGGTCTCCGAACCCGCCGGTGCTTTATTCGGTTGGGGTGGTTGGCCACGGGGTTGTGAACGGGCCTGAAAACATGGGATCGTCGCCGGGCCTGGCCGGATAAGATGGTCGGATGCCGCGCAGCTGGTAAGATCTGTAGCAGGATCGATACAACCCTGAAAAGTCAATGTCCGTTGTGGAGAAAAAAGATAAAATTGGACGAATGTTCCGCGCGGAACCTTGGGTTTCCACCGTTAGCAAACCGTGTTAACGGTGGCGCTTCGTTCCCAGGGGAACGAAAGGTGCCGGCGTGGAGTTTTTAGACTTTGGCGAAACTATCTCAAAACCGTAAGAAAGGCGTGGACAAGTTTTTTAAGGGGGGCCTGTGCGTGAACATGAGACTAACGACCCCTTTTTACCGGTGTGGAGTTTTGAGACTTTGACCCCCCCCTTTTTTTACCTTTCCCCATTCCTTGCAAGGCCTTATGTGGACACCCAAAATGGCCGGAGTTTTGAGACTTTGGCCAGTCCATTCGGAAGGGGGCCCGACCCTGGTTTCCGGACCGCGTGAAGTATAATCATTCTCCATGAGCACTCTTTCATCCCTCCTTGATTGTGACCCCAATTTGTTGGACGTGGCCAGTCAGGCGGCCGGGCCGGGCGGCAAGTTGCCGTTGACCGAGGAGTTGCTGCGCGAGGCGCCGAGCGGCGACCTGTTCGGCTGGACGCAGGACGTGGGCATGGGCTGGAACCCGGCCGAGCTGAACCGCAAGGAGTTTCTGATTCTCAGCACGCAGGGGGGCATTCGCGCCCCGGACGGCCGGCCCCTCGCCCTGGGCTATCACACCGGCCATTGGGAAGTGGGCCTGTTGATGAAGGCGGCGGCGGAAGAGTTGCGGGCTTTGGGCGCCGTGCCGTTTGCCGGCTACTGCACCGATCCCTGCGATGGCCGGACGCAGGGCACGACGGGCATGATGGACA
>CAZFGM010001036.1:0-2067 GCA_964518515.1 uncultured Alcaligenaceae bacterium
GGGCAGGTTTTTTCCTGGCCATGGCCCAACACCGTCTTGGCCGCCCCGACGAGGCCCGCCGCTGGCTGGAGCGGGCCGTCCGCGATCTTGAAGCATTCACTCAAGAAAGGTCCCAGAAAGGTTGGGAAGCGGACGATATAAGCTTCCAAAAGGAAGGCGAGTTGCTCCGCCGCGAAGCCGAGGCCGTGTTGAAAACAAAACTACCTCCCAAGAAGTAAAAAGTCCCGAGATGAGATTGCTCTTGACGCCTGGTATTTGTGAGTCGGCAAACGATCACCGGTCACTTGGCCCGCATGCGTTCGATGAGCACGCGGGCGGTTTCCGGGCGCATGATGCGCGGGTCGGGCAGCTCGCCGGCCCGCAATTTTTCGCGCAGCTCCCGGCCGCTGATCGACACCTGCTTGTAGCCCTTGGGGCCGTAGTCATCGACCAGGCCGACGCGGCCCAGCTCCGCGTAGAAGGCGGCGAAGCCCACCTTGACCGGCTGGATCAAGAGCTCCCCTTTTAATTCGTCGAACTTGCGCTGGGCGGCCAGGCCGTCCCAGATGTCCTTGCCGTCGTCGTAGGGAGCGTCGGCGTGTTTGCGGCCGATGATGATGTCGGTGAAGCCGAAGTTTTGCCGGTAGATGGCGTGCATGATGGCTTCCTTCGGCCCGCCGTAAAACATCTTGATGTCCAGGCCCAGAAGTAGCAGGTTATCGGAAAACGGATAGCCGGCCTTCCGCCACAATTCCTCGTCGGTGTCACCCTGGCCCAGGACCTTGTTCTCGATAAGGGCCCGGTAAGTGCGCATGCGGGTGAGGGCATCCACGTCGTCGCCCTTGGTTTCGCCGATGAGCGGGTTGAGCACGGCGCCGGTGAAATGGCCGGCCCGCGTCAGCCGTTCCATGCCGACGACCAGGGCGTATTCGTGGGCCCGGTGCAAGGGATTGCGCGTCTGGAACGCCACCACCCGCTGGAAGCCTTTTTTCTGGAACAAAGCGCGGGACTCGCGCGGCGTCAGCACGTACTGGCCGTACTCCGGATGCTTGGGTTGCGGAAGGACCCGGACCTCGCCACCTAACAGCATGTCGCGCGGATCGTCCAGCACCATGTGGCCGCCCGGATGATCGGTCCGCTCGGTCCCGTACACGTTCTTGAGGTAGCGTTGCTTGTCAAAAGGAAAGATGTCGGAAATCTTCAGCGTGCCGACGATGTCATTCTTGCTGTTCGTCAGGGCGACGGTCTGACCCACTTTGAGCGAACCGGCAAGATTCTTGTCCACCGGGAACGAAATCGGGATGGTCCAGGCGTATTTCTTGCCGTTGTGGAGAATGATTTCTTCATCGAGAACGCGGTCGAAAGTGGCGTGATCCATCGGCCCGGTCAAGGGACTGAGGCCGCCGTCGCCGAAGCGGTACAGGCTGGACAGGTCGGCGTCGCTGACGGGCACGCGGGTCAGGGCCGCCGCCTGGCGGAGGAAATCAGCAACCTCCGAACCCGCAACGGTACCGTTGACGGGTTCGGTTAAACCTCCATGCGGTGGAATCAAATCCTTCATGAAATTGTCTCCCAAGAACCGGAAGTCCGGCCCAAACATCGGGCCAGCCCCTAATCCTTGAGATTGTATGGAAGCAGGCGGGGGGTTCGTCAACCCCGCGATTCGCCGGCGTCGTTGACCCAAAGGCAAGAACCACGTTTAATAGAGGAGGGTGCCGGATGATAACCTACGAACAACGGCTGAACCGGGATCTTCCTTGGGCATTGCGCGAGGGGAGCATGCACTTTGAAGAAGAGAGCGCGGTCCACAAGACCATGAACCGGATCATCCGCCGGCTGGAGGAAATGGGCATACCCTACGCCCTCGCCGGGGCCATGGCCATGTTCTTTCACGCGGGAACATCCGCCGCATCGAGCACGGCCCGCACGATCTTGTCGTAGCCGGTGCAGCGGCACAGGTTGCCGGCCAGCCAGTGGCGCACCTGGTGTTCGGTGGGTTGGGGATGCTTGTCCAGCAGCGCCTTGGCGGCCACGATGAATCCCGGCGTGCAGATGCCGCACTGCAAGGCGGCATGTTCCAGGAATTTT
>CAZFGM010001037.1:0-2064 GCA_964518515.1 uncultured Alcaligenaceae bacterium
GGCGAGCGTCGAGGCGTAAGCCCGACGTGGAAGCCAACTACACGTCGGGCTTACGTCTCGACGCTCGCCGTGTCGGCTAAGCCGCCAGCGGGGCTGGTGAGGATCACGCATGGCACGGACGGTCATCTTGTGCACGGCCCAATGGACGGACCTGGCGCTGGCGGAATTGGCGACCAAGGCCAGCGAATGGGGCTATCAAGGACTGGAGTTGGCTGGCGCCGGCGATCACTTCGAAGTCCAGCGCGCCCTCCGCGAAGACGATTACTGCCCGAAAAAACTCGACCTGTTATCCCGCAACGATCTGACCGCCATGGTCCTGGGCGTGCATGGCGTGGGCCAGGCGGTGTGCGGACCGGTGGATGCCAGCGCGCAGGCGCGGTTGCCGGACTACGTCTGGGGCAACGGCGATCCGGCCGGGGTCCGCCAACGGGCGGCCCAGGAAATGCTGGCCACGATTCAAGCGGCGCCAAAGCTCGGCGTGGCTACTCTCAGCGGCCTCACTGGCTCGCCCTGGGCCACTTTTCCCTGGGGGTATCCGGAATTCGATGTCCCCGTGGCCAATGGTCTGGAGGAGTTCGCCCGCGCCTGGCGGCCGATCCTGGACGGCTGCAAGGAGGCCGGCCTGCGCTTCGCCGCCGTGGTCCAGCCCGGCCAGATGGCCTTCGACTTTTTTAGCGCGGAAATGGTCCTGGAGGCCCTGGAAGGATGCGAGGAATTCGGCTTCACCCTCGATCCCGCGGCTCTGCACTGGCAGGGCGTGGATGCCGCGGAATTTGTTCGCCGCTTCCACGATCGCATTTATCACGTCCATCTGAACGATGTGACGATCCGTCTGAATGGCCGCAACGGCCTCTTGGGTTCCTATTTGCCGGCGGGCGACCCGCGCCGCGGCTGGGATTATCGCTCGCCCGGCCACGGCGGGCTCGACTGGGAGGGCTTGATCCGCGCCCTCAACGACAGCGGCTACGATGGCCCCCTCGCGGTATCCTGGCACGATGCCGGCATGAACCGCGATTACGGCGCCGAGGATGCCTGCAAGTTCATCAAGCGGCTCGATTTCGAACCGGCACGGCGCGGCCAGGACGGGGCGTTCCGGTTGTCCTGATCACGACATGCCATTCTGGGGGTCCACCCCGAGACTTCGCAATTGGGCAACTAACCGTTCGGCGCGTTGTTTTTCCTGATCGGCGCGTTGTTTTTCCAGATCGCCACGTTGTTTTTCCAGATCAGCACGTTGTTTTTCCTGATCGGCGCGTTGTTTTTCTTGATCGGCACGTTCTTGGCCAGTAGGAATAATTTGCCCTTTTTGATCGCACCAACGCAACCAATCGGTTTCCACGCCTTCAAAATTTCCGTTCCAAATCGTAAGGCCCAGACCCACTTCCGGGAACCAGGGTTTCTCCAGGGGAAAGTACTTTTTTCCTTGGAGCATGAATACGTGGAGTTTTTCGGGTTTCAAATATTTGAAGGGATCCCAAACCACATAATACAAAATACCGATGCGCGCCAGCAGTTTCCATTTTCCGGCCAACTCCTCGCCCTCCTGGTTGGAAACCACCTCAATTACCGTTTCGGGCGCTTTGCCAAATTCCCAAAAGAAATAGGAGCGGTGCCTTTTTTCATTTAATTCTTCTGGAAAGTGCACACCCAAGCTCAACAAAACATCCGGCACCACGGGCGGCTCGCGAAGGGCGTAAAACATTCCCACATTCGCCAGGACGACAAAGGACTCTTCGGGAACCCAGGAACTGTACAACGGCCGGGTCAACAGCCGCTGCTGCTTTTCGGAGTAGATGTTGTCCATGGGCGAAGCGTCCTCCGTCACGAGATGGTCAATGGAGGGCCAGTATTCGGGAGGCAAAGGCCGGTCCTGTGGCGGGTCGGGTAATACGGCAGGTATCACAGGGGCGGACATGCAATTCCTCCTTGTTCGAGACGCACTTCAATTACATGATAATTATAAGCAAATTGCTGGGGCGGCGGTATCCGTTTTCGGCAAGGTCTGGCCAATTCTCCTGTCAGCAATAAGGTTGTGATTGGAAAAAAAGGAAAAAGGAAATCCTT
>CAZFGM010001038.1:0-2053 GCA_964518515.1 uncultured Alcaligenaceae bacterium
TTCGGCGCCTTTGCGTTCCACCTCCTCGGCCTCGATCTTGCGGACGACGACGCGGGTATTCAGGGCGATGCCGGCGTGATCGAGGGATTCGTAGATGGATTTGTAGGCGTCGTTGTGCTTGATGTACTTGCCGACGACGGCCACGGTCACTTCGTGGGCGGGGTTTCTCATGTTTTGCAGCATCTGCCGCCACTTGCCGATGTCGAGCGGCTTGGCCCGCAGGTTCAGCTTTTCGACAATTTGTTCATCCAGGTGGTTGTCCACCAGGCTGACAGGCACTTCGTAGATGCTGAATTCCTTGTCGCGTTCCTCGATGACGGCGCGGGGCTCGACGTTGCAGAACAGGGCGATCTTGGCGGCCTCGTCCTTGGCTAGCGGCCGCTCGGTGCGGCAAATGAGGATGTCCGGCTGGATGCCGATCTGCCGCAGCTGGCTGACCGAGTGCTGCGTCGGCTTGGTCTTGGCCTCGCCGGCCGCCTTGAGGAACGGCACCAGCGTCAGGTGGATGTACAGCACGTTTTGCTTGCCGGCGTCCAGGGCGAACTGGCGGATGGCTTCCAGGAATGGCAGGCTCTCGATGTCGCCGACGGTGCCGCCGATCTCGGTGATGACCACGTCCACGTCGTCGCCTGCCAACTTGCGGACGGCGGCCTTGATCTCGTCGGTGACGTGCGGGATCACCTGCACGGTCCGGCCCAGGTATTCGCCTTTGCGCTCTTTCTGAATGACCGATTGATAAATCTTGCCGGTGGTGAAGTTGCAATCCCGGCTCAAGGGTGCGTTGGTGAAGCGCTCGTAGTGGCCCAGGTCGAGGTCGGTTTCGGCGCCGTCGTCCAGGACATAGACCTCGCCGTGCTGGAAAGGACTCATGGTGCCGGGATCGACGTTGAGGTAGGGATCGAACTTTTGCAGGCGGACGCGCAGGCCGCGATATTCCAGGAGCATGCCGATGGACGCGCACGTCAGTCCCTTGCCCAGCGAGCTGACCACGCCGCCGGTGACGAAAATGTGTTTGGCCACGCTGTATTCCTCAAGAACCTCCCGCTTCATTTAGCCGGCGCGCTTGCTCGCCGCGGCCACGATTCATCCCACGGCGAGCAAGCGTGCCGGCTAAATGGGTTTTCCAGCCGGGGAGTGTATAAAGTGATTATATCTGTCTTCAAGCGGCCTGGCCCCGAGTCTGCTGATATTCACGGACAAAGGCGTCGTAATCCGCCGGGGTGTCCACGCCGCCGCCGGCATGGGCCACGATGCCGACCTGAATGTGGCGGCCCAGGGAGAGAATACGCAGCTGTTCCAGTTTCTCCGCCTCTTCCAGCGGGCTTGGGCACAGGGCGGCCAGCTGGAAAAGAAACTCGCGGCGATAGGCGTACAAGCCCAGATGCTGCAAGAAACGGCCCGTCTGGAAATCCGGCTGGCCGTCGCGCACGTGGGGAATGGGACTGCGGCTGAAGTACAAGGCCCGGCCGAACTGGTCGCGGACCACCTTGACGCAATTCGGGTCCTGCCAACGTTCCGGCGATTGAATCGGCACGGCCAGGGTGGCCACGTCGGCGCCCGCATCCTGCTTCAACAGCTCCGGCAGCAAATCCAGGGTATCCGGGTCGATCAGCGGTTCGTCGCCTTGCAGATTAATGATGACGTCGGCGTTGATTTTGCGGGCCGCTTCGGCGACGCGGTCGGTGCCGCTGGCATGATCGCCGCGGGTCATGACGGCGCGGCCGCCGAAACTTTGCACCGCTTGAAAAATCCGCCCATCGTCGGTGGCCACCACCACCAAGCCGGCCCGCGATTGGCAGGCCCGCTCATACACATGCTGGATCAGGTATTTTCCGGTGGCCTGGAGCAGCGGCTTGCCGGGCAGACGGCTGGACGCATAGCGGGCGGGTATGACGATGGCGGTGTGCATGAAGACCTCCGTGTCGCGAAAGGAAAATTGCCAATTGCCAATTACCAATTGCCAATTGAAAATTGGCATTTGGTGAGGGGCCTCGGGTCAATTGGCAATTGGCAATTGGCAATTGGCAATTGGCAATTGGCAATTGGCAATTGG
>CAZFGM010001039.1:0-2048 GCA_964518515.1 uncultured Alcaligenaceae bacterium
TACTGCCCGGTTTGTGAAACGCCAATCCACCCAAAGAATTTTGCCCCCCCGATCATTCTCTGGGGAGGTTTCAACGCTGGCAAAACGACCTTCTACGCCGTACTCGCCGAGCACATCAACGCCTCGCGTTGCCAAACAACGGGTGGTCTGCTGAGGTTTGTTGAGGGCCACTCCAGACATTTTACAGACATTGTCACCCCGCTGTTTAAGGCTGGAATCCTCCCACCAATGACCCAAGCAGGCGAGCACTACAAGCTGGTCCTGAACATGCAAGGCCACGGGTGGCCCGAGCGGATTATCACCCTTATCGAGCCGGCAGAATCGTGGTTGCAGAGCTGGCACCTCCAGCGCTGGCAGCAGGGGGCGCTGTGCGCCCGTGAATCGATTTTCCTCGTCAATCCCGAAACGGCTCCTAGCCTAGGGGCCACCACGCGGATCGACCTGTTTCCGTTCCTCGCTGCCCTGCTACCAAGTATCCAGCGCGTGCTCCCCGGCGCCAACAGGGGAGCGGGAGAACGACTCCTCAAGGTGCTGACGGAGGTATTGTCCAATAACCTTGGCCTGCTGGATGCCGAAGCTTCCTGCGACTCCCTGGCCCAGGAAATTGCCTACCGCCTCCCGCATGTTCTGCCACCGCCAGTCATCGAGGGCCTCATACTGGCGATCCGCACCGCTTTGGAAACCGTGGCGGGAATGATGGCTGATGCCCCCACGCTCATGGACCAGCTCAGTGGTGTCGTCCAGCTGATGTCCCAGGGCGGATTCCCGCGCCGGCAACAGGACCAGAAGCTCGCGCATCGGATCGCGATTACGGTGTCAAAGCAGGATATCCTGGCTGGCTCGCCGCAGCATCTCCTCTCACAGCTGAGTATGGCCTCTAATGACATTCTCAAACGCTACGGGTTGCGGATAGAGAATCCGGCCGCACCCACACGGGCATCGGTCAGTACCTGGCGACGGGCCCTCGGGGATATCAGCCAGGTCTCGCGCGAAGCTCTAATCACAAGCGGGGAAGACGCGTTTGTAGCGTTCGTCGAGAGTCAATTCGCCGAGGTCGGGTTTTTCTTCGTGAGCAGTTTGGGCAGAGACACGGAAGCCTTCTTATGCGAAGATCTCATCCACGAACCGGCGTCGCGAGCAGCCCAGGCCCAAAATCCCTTCGGGTCACAAACGCCCATGCCTCAGCCCGCGGCCCAGTTGGGTCCAGCGTGGGTGCTGGGCAAGCGGGTAGCGTTGGCTCCGGGCCGTGGGGGACGCAGCCCTGAACCCCGCCACGTGCTCCTCCCACTTCTCTGGCTTCTGGCTGGGAGTACCGTCTAAAGGGAGTGTTCGCTAAGATGATACGATACCCAACTTGGCTTTGCCCGGTTTGCCTGAGCGGTTTTGAGCGCCTAGCCCCGTGTACGTGTGGAGTGCGCCCACTGGTGCCAGGGGCACCAGGAGAGGGACCCGCCTTCATTGGCCACTTCGTGCTGCTCGATAATGTCCCAGCTCCCGCATGCCTCCTCGAAACGGTCTGTGACGGCAATCCCCGCTATCCAGTCGAGCACGCAGCCGCGGGTTGGACGGCCTGTCAGCGCCACAGCGACCACTCGGTCTGGCTGTGGCAGCACAATATCGAACTGCTACCTCCTGCCGGCACCGTGCTCGACGCCGGGGGGCTGGAGCGTCTGATGCCGGGCCTACGGGCATTGAGCTTCACGAATCTGCTACTACTCGAAGTCCTTGGCGACGGCCGACACTTCCAGGCTCGTTATGCCCGCCAGCGCGCCAGGCAAGAGCCACCATCACTGGCCGTGCTGCTTGACCGACTCGAACCGTTCCTGACCGACTATTGTCCGGAGGTTCAGGCGATTGCCCTCGTGGATCCGGAAGGGCTTGCCCCGGCGGAAGACCAGGCTCGACTTCGCCTCGCTTGCCCCACCTTGCAGATCTTCCGCACGCGGGAGATCGCTCTCCGGTGGCTGCTCACCAGGCATATTGGATCTCCCGCACAGAGCAAAGTGCGCCCTCTACGGGCAGCGCACGTGGGCATAGCAGACGTGGGC
>CAZFGM010001040.1:0-2046 GCA_964518515.1 uncultured Alcaligenaceae bacterium
TCGTCCTGATCGACGGGCGACGGCTCGTTAAATTGATGATCGAGCACAACATCGGCGTTGAGACTGCCCGCTCCTACGACGTGAAAAAGCTGGACCAGGATTTCTTCGAGGAGGAAGGGATTTGATAGGATGACGACAAGGCAGCGGCGGGTTTTGCTAGGACGGCCGCTGCCTTTCGACGCACCCACCGCCAGCCGAGCAGGGCGGCGCCGGTGATGGCCATCAGGAATGTCGAAGGCTCGGGGATCGGAGCGACCGAATCCACTTCAATGGCAAAGTCATACGTTCGTTGGAAGATACCCACGGCCGGACTGCTGATGGGAATTCCGATCACCGGGGGGTCGGTGCCGCTTTGACGAATAAGTGCACTTCCAACCCCCTCTATATGTCCAACCGGCATACGCTCATCGAAGCTAAACCTATCGACTCCCAGTTCCGTTGTGTGCCAATAGAGACCACCGTACACCGGCAAGCTGGTGTTCACCGTGAAAGTGTCGGCCCCGCCGAAGGATACAGAGGCCCAACTCGTTGGCCCGGTGAAAGTGATTGTCTTACCAACCGCGATGGGCCGAACATCCGAGAAATCCGCGCTGAAGGCCACCGCCAAAAAGGGTGTAATCGAGCCGGTAATTACGAAGTCCGCTCCTCCCCCGCTCAGAAATTCGTAGTTAAATCTTGAGGCAACGTAGTTCCCTGGGGCGAGGGTCACCGGGCTAGTCAGGTCTACGGCGATCAGATCGAACGCACCGTCAACAGTGTGTCCGGCAACATCACCAGGACCAATGACAAAACCAGCCCAGACCCGCGATGGGATGAGCAGCAGCGCCCACGCAATCAGGAACTTCTTCATCGGGCTTTCCTCTCAAAACCGGCCTATGTCCTTTTCCTACGCTGGTAGAAGGAGCAAACAGCGTACCAGGACAAGCACGCACCTCGGCAAAATGTAGGAAGGTTAGAAACGCCGCGATTTCACAAAGGACTTGGCAGGATCAGGAATGGAAGTGTAAACCGAGGTTGACATGACTTGCGAACTGTCAACTTTCGGCCGGTTGCAAAACAGGGTTGGACAGCGACCGACAAATGGATAGGCTGGGCGCTGGCAGCCAGTCTTTGGGGCCACCACGCCGGCAATGCGGAAACCAAGGCGCAGAACGATGCGACCTTTGCAGCCCAAGGAGCAATTGACGAGTTGTTCCAGTTCGTAAAAACCCAGGCCAAACGCCCGGATTCAGCAATACCGCAGGAAGATGACTTGACGGAAAACGTAGTCCGGGATGTTGTGAGAGACGAAGGTTCCGCGTTGCAGCGCTTCGAGGATCTTGTCAAACGGGCACAACGCGAGCTTCTCGATGCAATGGATGCCAAGCCTATCACGGCTCTCGCACCAGAATGGACTGCCGAAACAAGAACCGTTCGCCTACTCCTTCGCAAAAGAGCCGAGGATCTGGCACAATTCCGCGATCTATGCGCCAAAGTGCGCGCGAGATTGGCTCAGTTGGTAATCCAAATTCAGGGAGCTGCGGATTCCCAGGCAGCGAGCAACGCCCTACCCCTCACAGCCGACGAGTGCATCATGAAAGTCACCCGTGAGCTGTTTTCCGACCAATACAATGGTTTGGTGAGAACGGCATTGCAGCAGTTGATGACACCCTCTTGGTAAGGAGGAAGTCCCTTCCGAACTGCCCGGCCCCGCAAGAGCCGGGCCTTCTCGCCTGAAACATCGGGCCGGTAGAAAAACAAAAGGGGAGAATGGCCTGGGAGTGACTCTGGCGCATTGGGGCTACGGCCCCTCCCGGGCCTCCATTTTTTTTGGCCCGGAGCAGGCAACCGCGCCCAAAGAACGAAAAGAAAGCGGCCCGCGCGCGGTTTTGAACGTCGCTTCGGCCGCCGTCAACCCCGGTTACCCGACCGGGGTGGACAACCAGAAGATTGACGCCAATTTGGCTCGCGCTTACGCCCACGCGGGCCCCCTCTGTCTTTACCATCAAACTGAGCCCTACCATCACGAGGCTTGCCTTGCTTTCCGGGCAGCAAAGATTTACATTT
>CAZFGM010001041.1:0-2046 GCA_964518515.1 uncultured Alcaligenaceae bacterium
GGGTGCTGGCCAACCACGCGGCCCGCTATCGGTTGCGGATCGTCGATGCCCTGTGTCCGGAAAAGGAGTTGCCGCACGACATCGCCTTTTTGAGTCATCCCTACCGGGACAAGCCGTTCCGGGCGGTGTTCCTCAACTACCTGCTCGACTGCCTGCCGGCGGCGGTGCTGGAGATTGATGGGGAGAATTCGCCCACGCAAACCCGGCCGCTTACGCGGCTCGGCTCGCCGTCCCTTTCACCCGAGGGGGTGAAGCAGCTCTTCGTGCGGACGTGCGTCGGCCGGAACGTCAAGTTGGAAGACTTCACCGACATGACCGTGGACCACGCGCAGGGCTTGTAGTGCGGGCTCACCCGGAGCTAGGGCATGAGTGGGGCGACTATCGCCGACGTCCGATTGACAGCCTCTTGTCACTCCAAGGGATCCGCGAAAGCATGCCACCCGACACGAACAGCCCAACATTTCAGACGCTCCAAGAAGAAGGGCAACCCCTCTTTCCATCCCCTTGGTCGATTGGTCGGTTAAAAGAACCCTTTCCTGTCCGCGGCCCCGTCACGGGTCCGAGCCTGCTGGTCCGCCCGCAAATGTGCCGGAAAATGCTTGCGGGGACAAGCAAAGGGCGTAGCATAGCGACAAGATTCCGAATTGGCGAAACCCTCCCAGGAGTACTCACCATGTGGCACCGCTTCGATCGCGTGTTCGGCCCGGCTTTGACCGCCCTTCTGTGCTTGACCGTTCTGGCCGCCAGCGGCCAGTCCGGAGACGACAAGAAGCCGGACCAGAAAGTCGAAAAGAAAAAAACCCCCGGCGTGTGGACCGATCCCAACGATAAGGATCTGCTGGGAGGTGATTTCCGATTCCAGGGCGAATATGTTGGGGAAATCCAAGGCGGCGGCAAGCTGGGTTGCCAGGTGATCGCCTTGGGCCAGCACAAGTTCCAGGCGGTAATTCTTCCCGGGGGCCTGCCCGGCGCCGGCTGGGACGGCAAGAACAAGATCCTTCAGGACGGCGAGTTGGGCACCCGCAAGGACAACGTCCTTGACTTTATCAACGTTCACTTCCGGCCCACCACCGGCAAGCGGAAATACCTGGCCCAGAAGCCGGAGGAATTCTCCGCCACTTCCAAATTCCCCCCTGTCGGCCACAAGGAGTACCAGGAGGTCATGTGTGGTGACAAACTGTGGGGTAAAACGGACGATGGCAAACCCTTCGCGCTCAAGAAAACCGTTCGCAAAAGCCCGACCCTCGGCCAGAAGCCGCCCGACGGGGCCATCGTCCTCTACGACGGCACCGGCAGCGACGAATGGAAAGGCGGCCGCCTGGACAAGAAGACCGGCCTGCTCAACACCGACGGCCACGACATCACCACCAAGCGCAAGTTCAGCAATTACCTGGTGCACGTCGAATTCATGCTGCCCTACCGGCCCGACGCCCGCGGCCAGGGACGCGGCAACAGCGGATTTTACCAGGTCGATCACTACGAGGTGCAAATCCTCGACTCCTTCGGCCTGGAAGGCAAAAACAACGAGTGCGGCGGCATCTACAGCCTCGTCGCTCCGAAGCTTAACATGTGCCTGCCGCCCTTGACCTGGCAGACCTACGACGTGGAATTCACCAACGCCGTCCGCGACGCTGACGGCAAGAAGATCAAGAATTCCCGCATCACCGTCAAGCTCAACGGCGTGGCCATCCACGACAACGTCGCCATCCCCGGAGTGACCGGCGGGGCCCGCAGCGAGCCGGAAGGCACCCCGGGCATCCTGCGGCTCCAGGGACACGGCAACCCGCTGCAGTTTCGCAATATCTGGATCGTGGAGAAGAAATCGTAGATGCTGGCCCGCCCGCAGTGGCCAGTGAACAAGTCCTTGGACGAAAAAGACTCCGAGGGTATGTTGGGCCCCCGGAGTCCAGCACGCATCGGTGCGCCGGGACCACGACCACCTGCAGAGCCCCCGGCGAACTTGGGTCGGGAGACTATTATTTAACACCCTCCTTGACATCGCTTTGCCGCCCGGGGATAATCGCCCCAGCCAGCTAGTAAACCGCC
>CAZFGM010001042.1:0-2039 GCA_964518515.1 uncultured Alcaligenaceae bacterium
CGCCGCGGCCTGGACCTGGACGACGAGCTGATTTCCTTCGCCGGCCGCTACATGGGCAGCGTCAACCAGTACAAGAACATGATCGGCGTGCATCCGCGCGGCTGGCGCGTGCCCCTGGAATATCGCCGCGAAGGTGTCCGCAAGGAAGTGCTGGTCCGGCTCATGGGCGTGCAGGCCAAGGAGCTGATCGACCCGAAGGAAAAGCCCGAGCCTCCCCCCGGCAAGCCGCCGATCAAGAAGGTGGCCGGCCCGCCCTCGCCCCTGGCCAAGTATTACCAGCCCAAGGCCGGCTTCGCCAATTACTACTTCAACCAGCACATGCGCGACCGGCTGCTGGAAGCTTTCGCCAAGCACGGCGATTTCAAGCCCGTCGCCGGCGCCTGGTCCCTCTCCGGCGGCGTCGCTTTCAAAAAAGCCCGCAACGAAAGCCCCGTCACCATTGACATTGCCGAGGTGAAATCCAAGGACGGCAAGACCATCGAGCCGGTGGTGAAGATGAAAGTGGGCGAATTTCCCTACGATCCCCTGTATCCCCTCAAACAAGGAGTGACGCTGGAGGAATTGAAAGGCCCCCCTGCCAGCGGCGGCCTGCTTGTGGCCATGTACCTCTATCACCAGCTTTTGACTCAGGGCGCCAAGGCCTTTACCAAGGAGTGCGATCACGGCGGCTACGAGCCGTTCTACCCGCCGCCGCCGGAAGGCAAGATGGTCAAAAGCCTCGCCGACCTGCGCGTCGATTGCGAGGTGCTCAACACCCGCCAGGGACCGTTCCTGGCCAAGTGGTTCTTCGACCGCAAGGATTTGAAACTGCGCGGTTTCGAGGTCCGCCTGCAAGACAATGAAGATCCGTGCGAGATATATTTTGCCGATTACAAGAAGGTGCAGGGCCGGGACCTGCCCCACAAGATGTACGTGGTGTACGGCAACGGCCATTACGGCTCGTTCACCTTCCGCGCCATGCAATTGGCTGCCGCCAAGTGAAAAGCCCCGCAACCAAGCCAAGGAAAATCACGAAAGCCCGAAAGGATGAAAGCACGAAAAAATCAAAAAGACCAAGTGCAACGGCTTTGTTGGGAGGCGCTGCTGCCGGGGCAATAGTTGGAGGTATTGCAGGTGGACTTCACAATGGTTGGGATGGAATACTGCCGGGTGTTGGTCTTGGCGCATTGGTCGGTGGAATTGGGGGCGCCGTAGGCGGCGCCGGCATAAGGTTGTGGCAGACCAGGGTTAAAAAAATCGGGAAGCCGCCTCAAGATGCAAGGATTTTTCAGACTGATCCTAACGGCAAATGGGTGATCTTTGAAGATGCAACTGGTGCGAAAAAAATCCAGTTCGACGTGGCCGAGGCGACCCGTTTAGGGAAAGACCCGCTTGGTCCAGGAACAGGATCGCCCAAAACAGAGGCGCTCATTGGCCCAGAGGGAAAAGTTCTTGTTCTTGAGGGACAGCACCGACTTGTGGCAGCCCAGGGTGGGGCGCAGATTGAGGTCGAAAAGGCGGAATTCCTGGTTTACCAGGATGGCTTGAATTCGACTTGTCTAAAAGGCGGAAGTAAGGCGTGCCAACGCTTGCCTTGGAGGGCTGCAACATGAATGATACCCCAGATTTGATGGAATGGTTCAAAAACACTTTCCGTAAGGATTTTGAAGATATCAAGGATGTTCAAGATTGGAAAGTGCTGGACAGCGCAGCCATCTATCGCAAGCATACGGGAGATATCGACGGAGCGATTGAAGCGCTGGTGAAAGCCATCAGCTTGACGAGGCCATTACCGCATCTCGCTGAAAGAACAGCAACGATGCTCAATTACCTGGCGGCGGAGTTGTATTTGACCAAGAATGCAATTGCGCAGGCGGAAGAAGCCATCCGCGAAGCGGTCGAGCTTTCACGGTCTGGGCGTCCCGGCCTTCTTGCTGATAATCTATGGGTTCTCGCAGGGATACAAAGCCGCAAAGGTGAACACCGCGAGGCTCTCGCCTCTGCAGAAGAAGCTCGTCATCTGTACCAGCAACAGGGTCAAAGCTACGGAGTTGCCCAGG
>CAZFGM010001043.1:0-2022 GCA_964518515.1 uncultured Alcaligenaceae bacterium
CCCAGACTAACACAGCTTGGCAATGGGTCAAGGGTCAGGATTTGTTTACGTTTAGCGCACGCACAATCTTTGCAAGCATGATACCTTTCTTGCAAGAATCGCGCGTGCGCTAAAGGTAAACTTATACAACAAACACGGACGTGCGAACAATGGAAAGGAAGGGTTGGATATGTCGGAGCCGATTACCATTCGTTGTCGCGAAAACGGACCGTTGGTGGTTCCCGCGACCATTCGCATCGTGGATCATCTGGGCAATGAATTTCCCTTGCCCACGGGCAAGGAAATGATCGCTCTGTGCCGGTGCGGCCAGTCGAAGAACAAGCCGTTCTGCGACGGCTCGCACAAGGCCAGCGGCTTTGAGGCGGCCCAAACCGCGCCGCCGAAACCGGCGAGTTGAACCCCGCAGGCTCGAAGACTCGCCTGCGGGCTTGCGGCCTTCGAGCCCCGCGTTATTAGCGGCGTTCGGCCTCAACGTCGTCCACGTGCCCTTGCTGTTGACTGTGGAAAGTGCTTTCCCTCCAACAGAGACAATATCCGGTTCCAGCCAGCGTTGATAGCGTTGTTCCAAAAGGTCCTCGGCGTACCCTTCTATGAGATTGAGGACTATTATTGAATGAACGAGGTCCCCGGAACCCGCTTTGCGGCCCCGCCCGCGCGGTTCTTTCCCAGCCGCTCGTCCACCAGTGTGACGATCTCGTCCAGCGTGTCGGACTGGAATCCTAGTTGGCGGGCGATCCGGCCGATCAGGCAGTCGACCCTCTCGATGTGCTCGGCGCCTTCAAAAAGCGCCCGCGCCGCGGAAGATGGGTTGGCAAGACCTTCGGCCGCTTTGGCGTACTTCTCGAAAGGAACCATGTCGGCGTCCTCGGCGCCCAGCCGTTTGCAGAGTTTCCACACCCAATCGTAGATCTCCCGGGACTTGTCCGGGTTGGCGTGTACCGCCTCTTGAATGGAGATCATGTCGCCGGGCCGGATGCAACGGTAGTTGCCGGCCATCAACATCGGCCATTTGGCCAGCGGCACGAAAAGGGAATCGTGCACCTTGAGCTTCACCGGGATTTCGATGGGGCCGGCGAAAAAGGGGTCAGGAACCTTTTGTGCGCAGCACCCTTCGGGCCGTTGGGGCAAAAGGTTCCTGACCCCTTTTTCGCCGGGATCGAACCGGGCTGCCTCGATGTCGGCCTCGAGCTTGCGAAGCAGAGCGGTCGGCTCAAGGGCGCCGAAGCGCGCCGCCTTGAAGTTGGTCGGCAAGCCCACCTGGAGCACGTTCTTGGGCTGATCCGGCGGGCGAAAAGCCTGGGGATCGGGACTCGCCAGCGTGGTCAGCCCGGGATCGAACCCGTCCCAGACGCGGGGATCCGCGTAGCAGGGCTCGAGCGTTTCCGCCCTCAGCCCGGGAATACGTTTGAGGTAGGGCAAAGGCGGCATGTTCATGATCGCCAGGCAGGGCACGCCCGCGCGGGCCACGCGGCCCATGAGCTCCCGCACCCCCGCGGAGCCGTACTGGGCCTCCTGCATGCCAAGCACGACCAGGTCGAACGGAGCCGGATCGACCTCGTCCGGCGTGGTCGCGGCAAGCGCGCCCGGCAGTTTCTTCGAGGCGATGTCGAGCAGCGACTCCCGGCCCTTGATTGGAAAGCGCACCACAGTCCCTTCCCGGTTGATCAGCTCGGCGGTGGGTTTGGTGCAGACCAGCGAAACGCGGTGCCCGGCCATCAGCAGCTTGGTGCCGAACAGCGAGCCGTAGGAGGCGCCGAGAATGAGCACATTATATTTCACGATGGGAGTCCCCGCCTCACCGGTTTCCCGGGCACAGCAGCTCCGGCGTACAAAACGCGGTCAGGCGATATTCTACCGCGCGCGGCGGTTTAAACGGGGCTAGTAGCATGGCGGACTTGAGGTAGATTGGTCTTGGAACAGGTCGGTTGTTCCGCCGCCAGGCGCCGCCTGCTTTTTCCGCATGGTTCAAAAACCGTTCTTTTAGGGTAACACTGTAGGGTGGGTCGAGTCTTCGAGACCCAC
>CAZFGM010001044.1:0-2021 GCA_964518515.1 uncultured Alcaligenaceae bacterium
GGCGTCACCATGGCCAAGCTGCCGGAACCGCTTGAAGTCCGCTGGAAATTGAAGGCGCCTTCGCTTTTTCGATCCTCCTACAAGAAGTTCCACGGAGGTTTCGACGGCGCCGCCGCCATCGTCAACGGCACGGTGTACGTCGGCTCTTTCGATCAATATCTGTACGCTCTCGACCTGGCCAGCGGCAAGGAAAAGTGGCGGTACAAGGCCGGCCCTTTCAAGGCGGCGCCGAGCGTTTCCAAGGGGGCCGTTTTCGTCGGGGATGAAGATGGAAAATTCCATTGCGTTGATGCCAAGACCGGACAACTCCGCTGGAAAGTCGCCACGGGCGGCGAAATCACCGCCGGCGCCAACTTTTCCTCGGACAAGGTCCTGTTCGGCTCCCATGATTCCACTCTGTACTGCCTGACGATCAGGGACGGCAAGGAAGTATGGAAGTTCAAGACGGAAGGGCCGGTCAACGGCTCGGCGGTGGTGGCGGGCAACCTGACCTTCGTGGCCGGCTGCGACAGCAACCTGCACGTGCTCGACGTTAAAACCGGCAAGCCCCTGGCCAAGATCGATCTGGAGGGGCAAGCCGCCGCCACGGCCGCCTTCGTGCAAGGCCGGCTCTACGTCGGCACCATGACCAACCAGGTGCAAGCCGTCGATTTGAAAAAGAACGAACTGGCCTGGACGTTCGAGCCCCAGCGGTCGCAAGCGTTCTATGCCTCGGCGGCCGTGACCGACAAGCTGGTGGTGGTCGGCAGCCACGACAAGTTCGTGCACGCCCTGGACCGCGACAAAGGCCAGGCGAGATGGTCCTTCCCCACCAAGGGCCGCGTGGACAGCTCGCCCGTGATCGCCGGCAGCCGCGTCTACGTTGGCTCGACCGACCGCCATCTGTACGTGCTCGACCTGGCCAAGGGCACCCAGGTGCAGAAGCTGGAGCTGGGCCGCATCACAGCCTCGCCGGCGATAGGGGGCGATTGCCTGGTAATCGGGACCACCGATGGGAATCTGTATTGCTTGGGTAGGAAGGAGTGACCCGGGACGAATCATACCTTTATCTTCGGCCATGGGACAACAGTTTGTCGCAACCAAAATTGCCAATTGCCAAATACCAATGCCAATTGCCAATTTTTCAAGAGGATTGCCACAGATTTTCAACTTGTAATTTGTAATTGGCAATTGGTAATTGGCAATTGGCAATTGGCAATTGGCAATGTTTGATCTGCCCAAAGCGGTCACTTCTTCCGGGCAGGGTCAATGAAAGGCGGAAGTTTCTCACACGTGCGTCACAGCCCACGTCAGCCACAAAGACAGTCCGCAGGCCATCCGCAGGCCCAGGGTGACGGCAAGCCACCACAGGCCGATGTTGATCACCCGGCTGGCTTCCACGAGCGATTTGCGAACTTCGTCGGCGACCATGCGCCGCGGGTTGAGGTAACCCAGGGTGAAGATGCGGACCACGTGGGCCGTGCTCGACCGCAGCCAGTATTCGGCCTGGTCGAAGTATTTTTCCAGCTCGGGGCGATCCACTTCGCCGACGTCCACCAGGCCATAGATATCGACCGCCAGCATGGTCAGGCCGATCGGCAGGACGACGAACAGGGCGGGCCAGTGGGCCGCGAGGCTGCCGAGGGTCAGGCCGTGCGGCGGTTGGCCGGCTTCGGGCCACAACCAGCGCGAGGCCACGATTTGCACCACCGACAGCAGCAGCGTGAGCAAGGCCGGCAATACCGTGGCCCAGGTCATGAATATGGTGCGGTGTTCCTTGACGAGCTGCAACAGCCGCGGCCAGCGGCCCGGCCCGGTCAGTACCAGCTTGCCGATGGATTGATACTGGCCAAATCGGCGAATCGAGCCGGCGAAAAAAAAGAACGAGAAGTAAAAATCCAGAAAATGGATGAGGTTGAGAGATCTAATTCCGTCCATGGCCTCACCTCCCATTATTCTTCACGCCTCGAATTCCCCTTTTCAATTTTCGTAACCGTTCAGTGGTTTTTTTCTGGTCTGAAAAAGAGCAGGAGTAAAAGTAA
>CAZFGM010001045.1:0-2021 GCA_964518515.1 uncultured Alcaligenaceae bacterium
CTGCCTTGCTTTCCCCGGCTGCTTTCTGGGCCGGCCCGGGGCTCGAAAGGTCGATGGCAGTCCCAATCTCTCGGCGGCTGTTCCTGCCAGGCGGCGCTTCCGAACGGCTGGCTTCGCGCCACGGAACGCCGCAGCGCTTCCAGTTCCGCTGCGGTTTCCGGCTGACGGCGTCGGGAGTCCTTGCAAGGGGCAATTGCCGACCGCCCTATTTCATAAACGACGCGCGCCCCTCCCGACCCCTTGCTTCACTTGTGCAATTCAGCCGACGAAAAGGGCCGTGCTGACCTGTCGCCGGTCCAAGGGTCGGCAGCCGGGAACGTGGCCTTCACGTCAAGCCTCTTCGTCCACCGGGCCTCCTCGACCTTCGGCAGCCACTTGTCGAATGCCTTTTTGGCGCGCTCTTTGCGCTTGCAAAACTCTTCGATCAGTTCTGTGGCAACGACATTCATGGCACTTCACGTGTTGTGATGTATGCCACGAGATGTCAAGTCCCAATCCAATTGTAATAAGGCGAAGCCCCTAGGTTTGCGCGCGGTGAAGCAGAGTCAATGTTGTAATTGGATAAAGTGGGCGATTACGTTGTAAAGTGTATGCGATAAGACAAGGGGCCAGAGCCGCCGGATTAGGCAGAATGCACCGCCCAGGACGAGGGCTAATACGAATGTCTTTGTGGCTCCGCGAAGTCCATAATAAACATGGTAACTTGCAAACATCGCGGCACTTACCAGCACGCTCTTCCAACGTGACTTTAACAGTTCTTCCAACCGTGGTATGAAATAGCCTCGCATTGCTAGCTCTTCAGAAAAGACCACCGAGAAAGTGGCAACCAGGATTAGAAAAAAGTTATCGTCGTTGGGGGTCGCAGGCATTGCATCACTTGTTTTCACTCTTCCTGAAGGGAATAGGAGCGCGAAACAGAATGTGGAGATTAGTAGTGCAACAAAGATTAGTGCTGCCCAAGGTACATCTGGCCAAAAGCATGGTCGCGTGAGTCCGAAGTAGGACCACGGCTTGCCGCTGAGTCGCATGATGTAAAGGAGCGGCACAATGACCTGGAGTGCTTGCACAACGTCGAGAACGACATCCCAGATGGAGGAAACTCTGGTCTGCGTCGGTCCCCAAAGATAATAAAGGGCGTTGATAATGTGTGGCAGCACGGCCAGAACAAAAACGACGCAAAGTTCCAGCCACAGGCGCGGCACAGAAGTTCTGTCTGTTTCGGTCGGCTCTGGGTGTGCTTCTGGCTGTTCTGGAAGTACCGACATGGGTATCTCTCCGGGTCCATTCCCAAAATGGGGTAGCTTGGCCTAGGCCATAACAGGCGTTTGCATAAGGCGTTACGGCCTTCGTCTAGAGTCATGCAGTTGCGCATTCAAATGACGAATCCAGCTATCAAGACCGAGCCGAACGCCGCACTTCGCTTTTCCCGTGTTTTTGTGAGATCGAACAAGTAGCAAAGCCGCATTATTACCCCATTTTTGGAATGGACCCTATCTCTCCTGGGTCGGATAGGCGCAACCGCGAAGCACCGGAGCGATTTTAGTGAGTGACTTGGGCGGCGGAAAGCCATTCCAGAGGGCGGGTTTGCTGGTCTGGTTCTGGAACATTGGGTAGAATACCCCCATGAACCTCCGTCGAAGACTCACCTTTCGGCTTTTTCCTCTTGCCTCGGCTCGCCAAGTCCACGACAATCGTCTCCATGCCTCGTAACGCAAGGAGTCCTTCAGCTTACCACGGATGCGCCACGCTCGGATGAGAGCTTGGATTGGGTGTCCACATAAAAGCATCGCCTCAAGCGGCAATTCAATCAGCTCGAAATCTACGTGGCGGGGATGGAATTGCTCTGGCTGTAGTTTCGGGGTGAGTTGAAGAACAGATACCAGGGGCCAGCGGACAGCCGACAGGCGTAAGTCCAAGCGCCGTAAAGGTCCGCGAGAATTCTTAACATCAGGATTACTCCGAGCCACCCGGGAATTTGACAAGTGGCTATAGAAGTGAGAAGGGGATGCCTCAAAAGCGGT
>CAZFGM010001046.1:0-2007 GCA_964518515.1 uncultured Alcaligenaceae bacterium
GTCAGGGGGCCCGCGTCAGGGTCAGAGATCAGAGGTCAAGGGTCAAAACTGCTGAATGCTCGGACCTAGCTGCTGATTGCTAACTGCTGATTGCTAACTGCTGATTGCTGATTGCTGATTGCTGATTGCTGATTGCTGGCCACTATTTTACGCCGCCAGCTCCAGCGGCTGGGCCTGGCGAATGCTCGCTTGAATGAAACACTCGAACAGCTGCATGTCCAGGGCGGAGGCGGTTTCCGATTCGGGTTGCCATTGCACGCCGATACAAAACCAGTTGGGATCGACGGACTCGATGGCCTCGATGATGCCGTCGGGGGCGAGAGCGCCGACGCGCAGCTTGCCGCCGAGCTGCTTGACGGCCTGGTGGTGATTGCTGTTGACGCGGATTTCGCCGCCGCCGTAGATTTCGTCGAGGCGGGTGCCCGGCTGCAACAGGACGGTATGGCGGTGCGGGCCGCCGCAGGTCGGGTCGAAGTGCGGCAAGGCGCGGGGCTGATCTTCCGGCAGGTGCAAGAACAAGTTGCCGCCCAGGGCGACGTTGAGCTGATGCATGCCGACACCGATGGCCACGAGGGGCACCTGGCGGGCCAACAGCCGCCGCACCAGCACGCGGTCGTGGTCCTCGCGGCGCTCGGGCATGGGCTGCACGGACGGGTGGCTGGTCAGGCCCTGTTTCTTCGGGTCCAGGTCGAGCCCGCCGGTCAGCACAAAACCATCGACGCGGTCGAGGAAAGCGTTGATCTCGGCTTCCTTGCCGGCGGGCGGCAGGATGAGGGGCAAACCGCCGGCAGCCAGCACGGCCTCGAAATAGCCGGTATGGAGCCGAACCTGGGCCGGCGTGGTCTTGCCGGCGGGGATAAAATCGGCGTTGATGCCAATCAACGGCCGCGTGTGATGGGTCATCATTTTCCCTCCGTGGAATGTCCGTGGGCGTCGTGCCCGAATCCTTGTAAACCGTGGCCTCCCGTTCCGGTCGGCGAAGTATACAACTAGGCGCGGCAAACTCTCAAGCCCGATTCCCAAGCCCGCAGGCGAGTCTTGGAGCCTGCGGGGTTCTTGGGGGCTGGATTCTCTTCTTTGAAGTGATGGCTGTCCCGCGAACCCACCGAGCCCGCTTCCTTTTCGCTTGCCTGGCGTTTCTTTCTTTTTCTTGCTTCTCTGTCTTTCTTCTTTTACCCTGCCATTACCATCGATGCCTCCTGGAGTATTTCATCATGAATCGGGCGCGGATTTTTTTCCCGGTATTCCTATTTCTCCCCTTTAACCCGGGATTTGGCGAAGAAGGAAAAATAGGGCAATCGGGGCTTTCTGCGGACCTGATCGTCCGCCAGGCCCATATCTGGACCGTCAACAAGAAACAGCCCGAGGCGCAGGCCCTGGCGATCGTGGGCGATCGCCTTGTTTTCGTCGGCACCGATGCCGAGGTCCAAAAATGGATCGGGCCCAAGACGCGCGTTCTCGATCTGAAAGGCCAGCGCGTGGTGCCCGGATTTCACGATAGCCACGTGCACCTTCTGGGTTCGGGCCTGCGCTTGAGCCAGGTGGCCCTCAAGGACGCGAAGCGGAATTCGAATTCGGTCGGGTTGCAAACCCCAAGAGCTGGTTCCCCGAACAGAATGAGCCGTTTTACGCACACCTTCCAGGAATGGCATAAGAACAAGCCGCCCGCCGGTATGTGCCGGAAGATCCCCCTCGAGGACGTCCTGGCAGCCGTTGGTCATGCCAAATCCGCGCCGGAAATTGTCGAAGGCGCGAAACACCTGGTCCGCATCGAACACGACCTTGGGGGGCATGGCGGGTGAAACTGGGAACAACCTTTCTGAGAATGGATTCCGACAGGCATCTCTGGATCGTCCTCTCTGACCCGGAAAAAGATTCGGACCGCGTCTTGCTCGTGAACATGACCACCTTGGGCGGGTTGGGTTGGTTCTTTTCGAGACTGTAGCAAAACAATTGGGATGGCAGCCCCCTTCAGGGGGTTTTCCGCGCCAGCGGTTAAGGCCCGCC
>CAZFGM010001047.1:0-2006 GCA_964518515.1 uncultured Alcaligenaceae bacterium
CGAGGCCGGCGTGCGCGTCGTGACCGTCTACTGGGACGAGTACGGCCCGGCCAATACCGGCTGGGACACGCACGTCAACAACTTCCCCCGGCTGCGCGAAGGGCTTTGCCCCACCCTCGACCAGGTCTACTCGGCCCTGCTGGAGGACCTGGCGGCGCGCGGTCTGCTTGACGAGACGCTGGTGCTGCTGGTGAGCGAACACGGCCGGACGCCGAAGATCGCCCCCGTGGCCGGCGGCGGCCGCGATCACTGGTCGTACGCCTACTGCGGGGCCTTGGCCGGGGCCGGCATCCGCCGGGGACAGGTCATCGGCAGCACGGATAACCAAGCCGCCTTCCCGGCCCAGCGGCCCGTCAGCCCCAAGGATATTCAGGCTGCGCTCTATCATCTCCTGGGCTTCGACCCGGAAACGGCCCGGACCTACGACAGCCTGGGCCGCCCGCATCCCTTGCTGCCGCACGGCGAGGTTATCCGGGAAATGCTGATTTGAAAGGGGGGATCCATGCTCCGGGTTATCGAGAACCAGCAACAAATCCGTAACGAGATGACGCGCCGCGAATTCGTGCAAGCCGGAGGCCTGGGCGTGTTGGGAATGGGCCTTGCCGGCCCAGCGCGGGCGGTCCAGCCGCTCGCCGCCGGCCAGCCATCGGGCTTCGGCAAAGCCAAGTCCCTCATTGTGCTCTTCCTCTATGGCGCCCCGAGCCAGATGGACACGCTCGATCCCAAGCCCGACGCCCCCGAAGAGGTTCGCGGCGAGTTCAAGGCCATTCGCACCACCATGCCGGGTTTTTTGGCCTGTGAGCACTTGCCGAACATCGCCAAGAACCTTCATCGCGTCTGCCTGCTTCGCTCGATGACGCATACTTCGAACAACCACGCGGTCTCGGTGGCACTGTCCGGCCTGCGCGCGTCGCTTCCCGTGATCGAGGCGAACGGCAACGACCCGCGGCACCAGCCCTACTTCGGCTCGGTGCTGGAATACCTGTGGAAGCAGCAGGGCATCAGCATGGAGGCCAACGGCATCCCGGTCAACATGGTGCTGCCCTGGGCCTTGAACGCCAGGACCGACCCCGGCCGCTGGCAACACCACGCCGCCTGGCTGGGCCGGGGGTTCAACCCGGTCATCCCCGTGTTTCACGGCCAGGGGTCGCTGGAAGTCGGCCCGGCGTCGGTCCGTGGGTCCACGCCGATCCTGACTCGTTTTGACCCCTGGGACGGCGTCACACCCGCCAGCAGTTTCACCTTCGACGGCGTCCAGCTGCCGGCGGACGTGCCGGCCTCCCGGATCGACGCCCGCCGCCAGCTGCTGGCGGGTGTGGAGCGTCCAGCACCCGGCCGCTTACGCGGCTCGGCTCGCCGGGCGTATGACCAGTACCGCGACCATGCCCTGGCGCTGATCACGAACCCGGGTCTGGCCCGGGTGCTGGACGTGACCCGCGAGCCGCGGCGGCTCCGCGAGCGCTACGGCCTGAACCTGTTCGCTCAATCCGCCCTGGCGGCGCGCCGGCTGATCGAGGTCGGCGTCAAGGTGGTGACCGTCTTCTGGGACACCTGGATTGACAACAACGCCGCCTGGGACACGCACTACAACCACCACCCCCGGCTGAAGGAGGGCTTGTGTCCCAAGCTCGATCAAATCTTGCCGGCTTTCCTGGACGACCTGGAAGCCCGCGGGCTGTTGGACGAAACACTGGTGCTGGTGATCAGCGAGCACGGCCGCACCCCCGCCATTACCCGGACGGCCGGCGGCGGCCGCGAGCATTGGGCCGGGGCCTACTGGGGGATGTTCTTCGGCGCCGGCATCAAGACCGGCCAGGTGATCGGCGCTACCGATCGCCAGGGAGGCTACCCGGTCAGCAACCCGACCCACCCCAACGACATCCTGGCCACGGTCTACCACCTGCTCGGCTTCGACCCCCACCAGACGACAATCCCCGATCGGACCGGCCGACCCGTGCACCTGACGGAGGGCCATATCGTCCGTGAGCTGCTGGCATGAGTAAGGT
>CAZFGM010001048.1:0-2006 GCA_964518515.1 uncultured Alcaligenaceae bacterium
GGGCAAGCCTAACAGGCAACACGGCGAAAGGAGCGGAATCATGGCCAAGATACTGCTTGTCATGGCCCAGGCATAAGACTTGAGTCCCAACAATTTGAAAGCGCCCACGAGGATGAGAACGGAAGCGGCCGTGGCCATGCTGGAAGCCACCACTCCCAAAATGCCAACGGCGGCATCGGTAACAACCTCTTCTCTTGGCCTGACCGCCTCCTTCGAGAACATGCCCGAACCACCCAAGGCAAAGTACACGATGCTCAAAGGCCCGAGTCCTAGGCCCAGGATGGCGACAATCAACAAACCAATGAAAGGCCCCCGGACCGCCTCGCGGGCCGCACCCCGGTCCCGAGGCTGTGGTTCTCGGTAATTCGCGTCCTCTTTCATGTCTTTCACCTCCAAATCCTTTCCAGTGAGTTTTTATCAGCCAGGTAAACAAAAGTCCAGATATTTCCCTTTTTCCTTCCCGTAAGATTCCCCCATGCCCGACTACAAACGCCACGAACATCACGATTTCCTCGGCGCCACGGCTCAGGCCCTCGTGGATGAGCCGTTACAAGCGGCTCTGATTCGCTTGACCAGCACCTTGATGGCCGGCAATCGCCGCGCCTACGGCGCCCTGGCCGACAGCGACCAACTCCGCGATCACGCCAAGCGAATCAAGGAACACACCCTGGCCCATCTGGACAAGTACCTGGAACAGCTGGAAGCCTCCGTTTACCGGCTCGGCGGCCAGGTGCACTGGGCGGCTAACGCCGCCGAGGCTCGCGACATCGTCCTCGCCATCGCCCGCAAGGCCAACTGCAAGCGGGCGGTCAAATCCAAATCGATGACCTCGGAGGAAATCCATCTCAATCCGGCACTCGAGGAGGCGGGGATCGAGGTGGTCGAAACCGACTACGGCGAATTCATCATCCAGATCGCCGGCGAACGGCCGAGTCACCTGGTGGCGCCGGCAGTGCACCATACGCGCGAAAGCGTGGCCGCCGTGTTGTCGCGGCACCTGGGCGAAAACCTGGCCGATGATCCGCGCTCCCTGGCCATGTCCGGACGCCGCGTCCTGCGCGAAAAGTTTTACGCCGCCGACCTGGGCATCACAGGGGCCAACTTCGCCGTGGCCGAGACCGGAACCATCGTGCTGGTGACCAATGAGGGCAACGGCCGGTTGACCACGACCTGCCCGCGCGTGCACGTGGCCCTCATGGGCATGGAGAAAGTCATTCCGCGACTTGTGGATTTGCCCGTCTTTTTGAAGCTCTTGGCCCGCGCCGCCACGGGGCAAACCCTGTCCGTCTACACCACCCTGATTACCGGTCCGCGCAAGCCGGGCGAGCGCGACGGTCCGGAAGAATTCCACCTGGTGATCCTGGACAACGGCCGCTCGCGCATCCTGGCCACGCCGTTTCGCGAGAGTTTGCAGTGCATCCGCTGCGGCGCCTGTTTGAATGCCTGTCCGGTCTATCGCCGCATCGGCGGCCATGCTTACGGCGGCGTCTATTCCGGACCGATCGGCAGCATCCTCACGCCGCTGTACGACAGCGTCGCGGACAATCCGCATTTGCCGCACGCCTCGTCGTTGTGCGGCGCCTGCCAGGCCGCGTGCCCGGTCAAGATCAACATCCCGCACATGCTGATCGGCCTACGTGAGCTGCAACACAAGTACCGCTCGGGCCTGGGAGAACATCTCGCCTATCGATTGTGGAGCTGGGTGCTGCGCCGGCCCCGGATGTACCGCCTGGCTCTGCGGCTGGCCCGCCTGTTCGTGCGGCCGTTTGCAATAAACGGTTGGCTGCGACACCTGCCTGGCCCGGCCAAGGGCTGGACCGCCGTGCGCGATTTTCCCGCCCCAGCCGCCCGGCCGTTCCGCGATCGCTGGAAGGAGCTCGAATGAACGGGCGCGAACTCTTCCTCCAGCGCGTTCGCCAGGCTGTGGCCGACGGCAACCGGGCCGGAACCGTTCCCCCACTGCCGGAGCGCGGCAACCTCGGCTACCAGGGAGGCGGGCCTGATCC
>CAZFGM010001049.1:0-2004 GCA_964518515.1 uncultured Alcaligenaceae bacterium
GATTTGGCGTAGGCAACCTAAAGATGTACTCGTCCGCGGGAACCGACCGGGGACAAGTCCGGCGAAGACCCCAAGCCAGGCGACTGGAACGACTTCGAGATCATCGTCACCGGCCCGCGCATCCGCACCTACCTCAAAACTGGCCTACCATGAATGGGCATCGACCACACGCGGCTTACCTTCCGCTTCCAGGGCCGGCATTACCGGCTGACCGATGTGCATGGCAATGTGGTGCGCGAGGTGCTGGCTTAGCGGAGAAAGTAGGAGTCGAAGAAGGGGGAAAAAGAGTACGAGCAGGAACAATTATCTCGCCGGGATGACTTCCCCTTCCGGGAGATTGCAATTTCCTCCTCGGTTTGTTAATTTGAAGGTGTGGGCAGGGGATGTCCGTTCATGAACTTGAATGGCACGGAGGAAACAGGCAACCATTCGTGCAAGTGGCTTAAGGTTCTGTGGCTTCAGCCTGCAGGGGAAGATTGCGGATGCCTGACCAGGCTGCATCGGCGAACCCACGCGAGGGGAAGATGGCCGTCTTGATCGAAGGATTCTCGGTGGTGGTTCGCAACTCCACTCTGGAGGCCAAGTACCCGGGCGGCGTCGAGGGCTACCGGCGGGCTTGTCCGAACCGCACCTTCTGCCAGGATGAATGGTTGAGCCAGATTAGCTTCATGGTGCCAAGCGATGCGGACGTTTTCGTGGCGCAATTGGCGGCCAAGGGGCTGACGCCCTATCGAAAAGATGTCGCCGAAGATGTGGCCCTGGTGAGTTCGGTCAATGGCCCTTTTAGGCCCTGCCCCTGGCTTGAGCTCCGCCGAGACAGGGGCCAGGTGGTGAGCGCCTGGCTTGCCGGCAAGGATCAGGGCGACCTGCACGCGCCGGCGGGCTGGAGTCCCGAACTTCGTGTCGGCTATATCTCCGCGGAAGAAGCGAAGTGGAAGTTGGAATTCGTCCGGTCCGAAGGCAACGTCGATGTCTATCGAGAAAAAACAACGGGAAAAGAATTGTACGTCGGACGGACCGCTGCAACTTCCGATCAGGACTGGGCCCGCCACGATGAACTGTACCAGCAGGCCTGCAGCCTCAGCCAGGGCCTGATTATTGTCGATAACCAGGCGCCTGGCCCGCTGGATCGGCAAAGCCGGCAACGCTTGGAAGATGCCATTGCCCTGTTTGTCCAGGTGGTCGAGATCAACCCGGCGAACTGGAACGCGATGTGGCTGCTGGGAAAGATCTATCAGCGGCTCGGCGAATACGACCGCGGCTTGGCGTGGTTCGCGCGGGCGCACCGCCTCAACCCCGACCAGCCGGACGTGGCCCGCGAAGCGGCCATCGCCGCCATGGACCTGGGGCGGCCCGAAGAAGCAATCCCGTTTTGCCAGCGCGCCCTAGAAGCCAAGCCCAATGATCCCGGCCTGCGGGCCAATCTCGCCGTGGCTCTGCTCTTCTCGGGAAAGCCGGCACAAGCACGGGAGGCGGCCCAGGACGCCCAAACCCGTGATCCTGCGGATAAGATCACCGCTGCTATCGTAAGGATTATCGAGGAAGTTTTGCGTGGTACGCGGCCATGTCCTCATCACATCAGGGACTTGTAAGAGCAAAGGCCGCTGTGACCATCCTTTCACCGGCTTACTGAATTTTTCAAAATGGGCCTTCGACGGAGCGACAAAGCTCGACAAGGACTCGCTGCAGCTCCCGTGTTTGGTCAGTTTTCCGGTTTGCCGAATTCAACTGGGGCAATTCCGCGTGTCCCCGATCATCCGGTTGTGGCCGGGGAAAAAAAGGTGTCAGGACCCTTTTTTCGCTCAGGACCCTTTTTTCGCTTCCTTCCTAGGCCGTCCGCGCGGCCGCAACGTGCTGTTCAGGTTGAGCCGCTCTGCCGTCCGCTTGGACCACCCTCCTCCCCATAAGGTTGTCCGCGTTGCACACTGCGGCGCAGAGCTTCGAGTTCCGCTTCGGTCTGGGGGCGGTTCACTTCCGCGACCCAGGTTGGCGGACAGGGTATCG
>CAZFGM010001050.1:0-2003 GCA_964518515.1 uncultured Alcaligenaceae bacterium
AGGTCAACCCGTTCGGGCTGGCCTTTGGTTCGGCGGGCAATCTGTACTCGTGCGATTGCCACAGCCGGCCGATCTATCAGCTCTTGAAGGGGGCGTGGTATCCGAGCTTTCAGAAACCGCACGACGGCCTCGGCTTCGGCCCGGAAATGATGACGCACAGCCACGGCTCGACCGCCATCGCCGGCATCGCCCTTGCCGAGGATGAAAATATTCCGGCGGAGTTCCGCCACAATGTTTTCATCGGCAACGTCGTCACCAACCGCATCAATCGCGACCGCATTGAATGGCACGGGGCCACGCCGCGGGCCATCGAGATGCCCGATTTCGTAAAGTGCGACGACCCCTGGTTTCGCCCCGTCGATATCAAGCTCGGACCCGACGGCGCCCTGTACGTCGCTGATTTTTACAACCGCATCATCGGCCATTACGAAGTGCCGCTGGATCATCCGGGCCGCGACCGCGACAAAGGACGCATCTGGCGTATCGTGTATCGCGGCGAGAAAAAGCAAGTCCCCGTGCGGAAAATCGTGGACTTGACCGGCCTCGGCACGCCGGCGCTGGCGGCCCGCCTAAGGCACGTCAACCTGACGGTCCGCATGCAAGCCGTGCATCTCCTGGTCGAGCGCGGCGGAGCGGAAGTAATCAAGCACGTGAGAAATCTCGTGGACGAGACCACCGATTATCCCCACGGTTTTGGCTTGTGGGTCCTGGAGCGCCTGGGCCAGCTCGACGATCGCCGGCTTGTCCGGGCCAGCAAGGCGAGTCACAATCTAGCCCGCATCCATGCCATGCGGATTCTGGCGGAACGAGAAAAATGGCTGCCGGGCAACCGGGACCTCGTGCTGGCGGGCCTGCAGGACGGCGCCGCCCTGGTGCAGCGGGCCGCGGTCGAAGCCCTGGCCAGTCATCCCCAGCCCGAGAACGTGCGCCTCCTCCTGGATTTCCTCGCCACGGTTCCGGCCAAGGACACGCACCTGCTTCATGTTGTCCGCATGGCATTGCGGGATCAGCTCAAAACCCCCGGCGCCTGGGCCAAAATGACGAACCTGGATGACAAGAAATCTCGGGCCATCGCCGACGTGTGTCCCGGACTGCGCTCCCCTGAATCGGCCGAATTCCTCCTGGGTCACGTCCAGCGCCATTATGAAAAACCCGCTAACCTGGCTCGTTTCGCCCATCACATTGCCCGCTATGGCGCCGCCGGCTCGAGCGGAAAAGTGTTGACCATGGACAACAAGACTTTCCAAACGGACCTGTCGGTACAAGCCGCGGTTTACAAGGCGGTGCACCAGGGTTTGCAGGAGCGCGGCCAAGCGGTGCTGCCGGCGGAACGATTCCTATTTGAGAAACTGACGCGAAAACTCCTGGTCTCGGAAAATGGGAGCCACCAGCAAGCGGGCATCGAGCTGGCCGCCGCCTTGAAAATGCCGGCGGTAACCATTGAACTGGTGGCCCTGGCGTGCAATTCCAAAGGAGGGGAAAACCAACGCAAGGCGGCTGTTGCCGCTCTGGCCGCCATCGCCCCGTCCAAGACCCTGGACCTTTTGGCTCAGCTTTTGACCAGTCCGGCCGAGCCGCTCGGCTTGCGCGAGCAAGCGGCCGCCGCCCTGGGCGGCACGAACTTGCCGGCAGGCCGTGATCAGCTGGTCAAGGCCCTGGCCACCGCCCCGGCCCGTCTGGAAAAGGCCATCGCTCTGGCCCTGGCCGGCAGCCAAGCAGGGGCCGAGAAGTTGCTCGAGGCGGTCGCCGCCGGCAAGGCCTCCGCGCGCCTCTTGCTCGAGCAACCCCTGGCCGTCCGCCTCCGCGAAACCAAGATTGCCGACCTGGACCAGCGTCTGAAAAAACTGACCGCCGGCTTGCCCCCCGCCGATCAGCGGATGCAGCAACTGCTGGCCCAGCGCCGCGACGGTTTTCTCCGGGCCAAAACCGATGCCGCCGCCGGCGCCCTGATCTACACCAAGAATTGCGCCAACTGCCACCAGCTCAACAACCAGGGCAGCAAG
>CAZFGM010001051.1:0-1999 GCA_964518515.1 uncultured Alcaligenaceae bacterium
GACTACCGCCTCCATCTCCTCAAACTCCTATCCGGAAAGTATGCGTAAGCCCTGGAGGTATGCTCACGTTGAACCGTCGCAGGTGCCGGGCTTTGCGGGCCTAAGTGGTCAGGAACAGTCAGGCCTTCCCCACATTTCGGACACTTGGCGCGCTTACCACCATGCGTGGCGGCGCCCTTTAGCTTGGCTCCGCAGGATGTGCAGGTGAATTTGATATGCATAGCTGCTCGGCTCTGGGCTGCTGAATCCCATTTACATCCCACAGGTTTACTTCTCCAAGCACGGGCTTGCCATCTTTGAGTCCGGCGCTTGCGCTGGCCAAAACGTTGCTGTCTGGCGAGAAGACGATTCCCGTGACCTCGTCGCTGTGCGCTGTCAGCGTGGACCTCAACGCTTTGGTCTGGAAATCCCAAACTTTGACGGTCTTGTCTCGACTCCCACTAACGAAAGTCCTACAGTCTGGCGATATGGCGACCGCAAGAATCCAGTCAGGATGCGCATCCAGCTTGAGGAGCAGACGCCCGGTCTGTGTATCCCAGAATCGTAAAGTGCAATCAGAGCTTCCTGTCAGCAGCGTCCTTCCGTCGGGCGAAAAAGTGATCGATCGCACTGCCTTTTGATGTCCCTCCAAGACGCGCATGACCAAACCCTTCTGCACGTCCCAAAGTCTCACCGTGGTGTCCGAGCCACCGCTGGCCAAGGTCTTGCTGTCTGGTGAAAAGGCGACAGCCCACACGATGCTCTCGTGGTCTCTGAAGGTATGTTGGACCGCATCCGTATCTGGATTCCAGATCCAGACTTCACCACTCTTCTCAGTCTTGGTTGCGATTCCAGTGCCTACCGCGACATGTCTTCCATCCACTGAGTACGCCACGGCATGGGCCTCGTTGATCTAACCATCCGGAAGGGGCCAAAACTTGATCGTCCCCTCTCCGCCCGCCGTGGCAACCCTGCGACCGTCCGGGGTGAAAACGACTCCCAGGAGCGACGCCGAGCGACCGGGGATCACGTGCAGCAATTTGCCATCTCCTACGTCCCACAATTTGAGCGAGCCATCCTCATGGCCGGTTGCCAGGAGGCGGCTGTCCGGGCTGAACGCAAGGCTCATCGCCAGCCCCGCTCCCTCCGAGAACCGAGGCCGTTCTCGACGGGTACTGACTTCCCACCATTGAATCCCTGCCCCCGTCATGGCTGCGGCGAGCGTGCGGCTGTCCGGTGTAAAGGCCAAGCCATAGATACGGCCTCCCGCAACTTGCCAACGTGCGACCGATCGGCCCCCCTTCCAATCCCAGAGGAGGAGGGCCCCGTCCTCGCTGCCCGAAGCCAGGGTCCGTCCGTCCGGCGAGAAGGCGACGGTACGGATGCTCTTTCTGTGTCCTTCCAGTATCCGTAGCGGTTGGCGGCTGGCGACCTGCCAAAGATGCACCTTTGCATCGGCGCCCGCCGAGGCCAGCACCCCACTATCGGGACTGAAGACCACACTGTTCACGACATGGGTGGAAGTGATGAGCGTGGCAACCTCCCGGCCCGTGCTGGAGTCCCAGAGCCGAACCGTGCGGTCCGCACTGGCCGACGCCAACAGCGTATTGTCCGAGGCGAAGGCCACGCTGGTGACGGTATCGGTGTGGCCGTCCAGGGTCAGCCGCAGCCGATACGTCGCTGCATCCCAGACGTGGATTTGATGGTCCTCGCCCCCTGATGCCAAGAGCGCACCGTCGGGCGAAAGGGCCAGCGAGCGGACCATTCCTCGATGGCCTCGCAAGGTTGCCAGTTCCGGCCCCCGTGTGAACCAGAACCAGCACGCCAGCACCAAGACCAGCGTACCCCCCACAACGCCGAACAGGAGGTAAGACGGGCGTAGCCGTCTCGCTCCGTCCTCGGCAGCAGGTTTGGGAAGCCCTTTCATGCCATCGGTCCCGCTACTTTTTGGGGAGCGGCGGGGCGGCGGCCCCCCGGCGTCGGCGGCAGCCGGCGGGGCACGCACCACCGCCCGGCACCG
>CAZFGM010001052.1:0-1991 GCA_964518515.1 uncultured Alcaligenaceae bacterium
ACGTTGTCGGCCATCTCGACGAGCGGGGCGAAGCGCATGTCGATCTCGCCCTGGCCGCCGGTGGCGACCTCGTGATGCTGGGCCTCGATCTTCAGGCCGCACTGGATCATGGTCAGCATCATCTCCGAGCGGATGTCGTGCAGGGCGTCGGAGGGCGGCACGGGGAAATAGCCTTCCTTGTAGCGCAGCTTGTAGCCGAGGTTGGGCTTTTCGATGCCGGTAAACGGATCGCGATCGGTCTCGCGGCCGGTGTTCCAGGCGCCCTCGGCGCTGTCGATGAAGTAGTAGCCGGAGTATTGCGTCTGGTCATAGCGGATGCTGTCGAAGACGAAGAACTCGAGCTCGGGGCCGAAGTAGGCGACGTCGGCGACGCCGGTTTGCTTCATGTAATTGACGGCCTTGCGGGCCACGTTGCGCGGGTCGCGCGTGTATTCTTCCTTGGTCAACGGATCGTGGATGTTGCAGAGGATCGTCAAGGTTTGGACTTTGGTGAACGGGTCCAGGAAGGCGGTTTCGGGCACGGGCAGAACGAGCATGTCGGACTCGTTGATGGCCTGCCAGCCGCGGATGGAGGAGCCGTCGAAACCGAGGCCCTCCTCGAAGGTTCCTTCCTCGAGGGCGTCGGCGGGGATGGTGAAGTGCTGCCACAGGCCGGGAAAATCCATGAAGCGCAGGTCCACGGCCTGGACTTCCTTCGCGCGAATCAGGGCCAGTACTTCTTTGGGAGTCATGTGCAAACGTCTCCTGAAATAAGGGAAGAATGTTCACAGCCGACCGGAGCCAGGCCCCAGACGGGGAGAGGGTCACGAACGCAGCACGGGGCGGAATGGCCGGGAAGAGAGCCACACATTAAAGGCTTGATATATGAAGTGAAGTCCGGGAGCGTCAACGTGAAAAGCACTGGCGGACTAATCCTGCGTAATAACCAAACTCACCGGCGTGGGTTCAGCGTAAGCTTATGTTCGCGGGCAAAATCGCGCTGCAGTTGTACCACCTCGTTGAAGCTGACGCTATCGACAGTATCCAGTTGCGAAAAGATCTGATCCACCTGTTGTCGTTTTTGTGGGACTGTTAAAGCTAAGTTTTCCAGGGTGGCAATAATCTGGCCAATGTTCTTTTGATTGATGTGCTCCTGAGCTTGCAGAAAACTCTTGTACCCCTCGAACAGCTTTTTCGCGGAGAGACTGTCGGGAACGGGCCAGTTGGCCATTTCTCCCCGGAGGGCGACGAAGACATTGTTGGCATTGCTTTGTTCGCCGCGAACGGGTGTGACGTCGCGGCCGCCCTGGTCCAGGCATCGATACACGGCGTCATCCACTTGCTTGCCGGCCACGTGGGCGCGGTCAATGGACCATGGACTGATTGAAGGCCACGGGATCCCCCTTGCCTTTGGGATTCATGTTTGCATTAGCCGGCGGGGATTTGGGGGAATTCCCGAGCGTCAGCCAAAGGATGATGCCGATAATCTTGCAAACGACCAGAGTTCCGCCGCCGTAAAGGAGAAGGGGAGAAATCCCGGCCGTATCCTTTTTCCTTTTCTTTTTCTTTTTGCGCGGTTCTTCATTCTCCGCCTCATTTCTTGGCCGCCTCCGGGGCGGTTCCTCTTCGTCATCTTCAAAGCGGCTTTTTTTCCGGGGTCCAAGCTCCTCCGCGTCTTCTTTGCGGAACGAGCGGGAAGTTCCGCGAATGGGTTCAGGCGAAGCGGCACGAATGCCTCGTTGGGTCGATGGAGCCTCCACGGTTACGGGGATAATTTCCGCGCACTGCCGGCAACGGATTTTTTTCCCTTGCAGCTGCTCGCCGACGTTATAGCCGGCGCCACAGGAGGGGCAGGTAACGCGAATCGGCATGGTAGCCCCCGAATCCTGATTTGACCGAATTTTATATCGGTCATTTCCTAAAAACAAGGTTTTTCCGGGATGGGCGGGATGGGGGGCCAGTGTAGTCGTCACGCTCCGCGTGACGAGAATCCTCACGCGGAGCGTGAGGAC
>CAZFGM010001053.1:0-1984 GCA_964518515.1 uncultured Alcaligenaceae bacterium
AGGCGAAACCTCCTTCAAGGGGAGTTTTCTATCCACTCGGTTTGGAGAAGAACCATATTTTTTACTTTGCGGCCGCCTTGAGGGCCTCCAGCGCTTTATCATAATTGGGGTGTTGGGCCACTTCCAGCACGTATTCGCAATAGGTGATTCTCCCGCTTTTATCCACAACAAAGATGGCTCGCGACAGGAGGGGACAGGGCAATCCTTCAATCAAGACACCGTAGTACTTGCCAAAGGACTGGTTATGCACATCCGAAAGCATTTGCATTTTGGTCACGTTTTCGGCCGAGCAAAAGCGCTTCTGGGCGAAGGGCTGATCCAGGCTGATGGTATAGGCGGCTACTTTGCCTTCCAAGCCGGGCAAAGACATCTCAAAATTCTTCGTTTGTTCATGGCACAACGGCGTGTCAAGGGAAGGAACAACGCTGAAAAGCCGGGCCTTTGCCGGGGTATTGGCCAGGCCGATCACTTCCAGGCCGCTGGTGATGCAGGCGAAATCCGGAGCCGTGTCTCCGACCTTGAGTTGCGGGCCGAGCAAGGTCAGCGGTTTGCCTTTAAAAGTCACGGCATTGGCGCGTTTTTGCAGGGGGAATACGTCTGTGCCCCCCTGGGGGCGGTCCTGTGGAGTAGGGGCCACCGCGTCTGGATCTGCAAATATTTCGTCGAGATCGATGCCCCCTTCGCGAAATTCCAATTCCTCCTGTGGAGCAGGAGGCACTGCGGAAGCGGGAGACGTCTGGGGGTGCGTTCGCCACCCCCGCTTCCAACAGGGGCCTTCCTTGGAGGGCGGATTGACGATAATTTGCTGGAAACAGCCATCGAGGGCGCCGTCTTTCTCGATGTACTTGCGGTATTCATCGAGGGTGGTGGCGCCGATGCACTGGATTTCGCCCCGTGCCAGAGCGGGCTTGAGGAGGTCAATGGCGTCTTTGGTGCCGCCGGCGCCGAACAGGTCCTGCACCGGCACGACGAAAACGTCTTCGTCCAGGCCGTCGGCCGGCTCCCGGACGTACGCGTCAATGGCGTCTTTGGTGCCGCCGGCGCCGAACAGGGTGTGCAGCTCGTCGATGAACAGGATGGTATTCTTGGCGCACTCGTTTATGACGGCCTTGATGCGTTCCTCGAACTGGCCGCGGTACTTGGTGCCGGCGACCATCATGGCCAAATCGAGCACGACGATGCGCTTGTCACGCAGCAGCTCGGGAACGTTGCTGTCCACGACGAGTTGGGCCAGGCCCACGACAATGGCGGTCTTGCCGACGCCGGCCTCGCCCAACAGAACGGGGTTGTTCTTGGTGCGTTGGCTGAGGACCTGGATGACGCGCTCGATCTCGGTTTGCCGGCCGATGACCGGGTTGAGCTTGCCTTGCCGGGCCAACTCGGTGAGGTCGCGTCCAAAGCTGTCCAGGGCTGGGGTTTTGGACTTGCCCTTGCCGGCGGGCCCAAGCAAGTTTAGTACCTCCTCACGCACGTCCTCCAGTTTGAGCCCGAGGTTCATCAGGACCTTGGCGGCCACGCCTTCTTCCTCGCGCAAAAGGCCAAGCAGGAGGTGTTCCGTTCCAACGTAGTTATGGTTGATGTTGCGTGCCTCTTCGATGGAATATTCGATGACTTTTTTGGCCCGCGGCGTCTGCGGCAATTTGCCCATGGTGACCATGCCGTACCCCGCCTGCACAATCTTTTCGACTTCCAGGCGGATCTTGCGCAGATCGATGTCAAGATTCTTGAGAACATTGGCGGCGACCCCCGAGCCTTCCTTGACCAGGCCCAGAAGGATGTGCTCGGTGCCAATGTACTCATGATTGAAGCGCTGCGCCTCCTGGTTGGCGAGCTGCATCACCTTGCGGGCCCGGTCGGTAAAGCGTTCATACATCAACCCGCCGGCTTCCCCTCGGCTCGCCCTTTGGGGTACTCCACCTTCCCCCCCATGGGGCAACGCCGTGAAGGATTTTTACTCGGTTTTTCTCGCTTCGGCTCGCTCAAG
>CAZFGM010001054.1:0-1982 GCA_964518515.1 uncultured Alcaligenaceae bacterium
GAAGATCTGGCCCGCGACCGGGCCTATGAATTTTGCTATGTCTGCATGGTGAACAAGATTCGCGGCACCGTGGCCGGCTTCGCCCTGCGGCCAATCGCCATCCGATAGTAAATCCGACATTCGAAAATTCGAAATCAATTCGAAATCAGGAATCTTCGAATTTCGAATTGTTTAGGATTTCGTGCAGGCGCGGCGCGGAACGCAGGGGCTTTGCAACGTAATTGCTGTGCAAATCGATCACCCCCCGTGGGCATTGGTCGAACTTGCAACATCAACAAGCGTAAGAAGTTGTGTTAAAAATATTAAATGCACAGAAACTGAATTCGTTGAAAGATTCTTACCGAGCGGGGTCCGGCCACTCTCCACCAGATCTTGGCCCGCGAGCCAGGTCTTTTTGCCCAGGTGGTCGGATTGATTTTCCGCCCGCGCTACCCGGTGCACGAGGAAGAACTCGTCCCGGAGCCGGACGATCTGACGAAGGCTCGGGGCACACTGGCTTTTCGGCTTCTCCAAGAGTGGCACGAGTGGCACGGCATGCCAGGCCGACAGGAGGATGGTTCCTTTAACGCCGATTTCCGCAGCCCCTTAATCCGTGACAGCGCCTTGCGGATTTCCCCGGTTTTTTGGCCTTTTTTGCAACCCCGTGTCATCTATTTTCCGCGCTTTTCTGGTGGGTGGCCCTACCCTAAATTTTACAGACCTTTTTTGGGCGTAATAGCGGGGCCGCTGTGGTTTTCCCCGAGATTTCTGCATCCGCAGGCTTGTCGGCCGGTAGTTGACCTTTGCCGCAGAGCTCTTTTTACGGTATCCTTTTCTGCCGATTTCCGCTTTTATTCGATGACACTTGGGAGGACAAGTCATGGACGACTTGCTTTGTCAGCAATTCTTTGTCGAGCCGGACCACCCCTTGCAGCGCCGTTATGAAGTCCTGCGGGCGTTCTTTGTCGAGCGGCGGCCCATGGCCGAGATCGCCCGGCACTTTGGTTGGAGCCACGGCGGCGTCCGCAATCTCGTCAGCAGCTTTCGGAGCCAATGTTGCGCTGGCCAGGTTGCCCCCTTTTTCTGACGCCCCGCCGCGGCCGACCAAGCGGGGCGCGGGCGCCAGCACCCGCCCAACCCGAAACGCCGGCCATCGCCGATCGCCACCTGTTGTCGTTAGCTCCCGGCCGGACACTGCGCACGCGTGTCGCCGGCATCTTCCTGTTCGTGCCCTTGCTGGCCCAGGTCGGCTTCGACCACATCGTGCAGCGGGCGGGCTATCCCAGTTCGCAGATGCTGCCGGCCAGCAGTGCCCTGTTGAGTTTGCTGGCCCTGAAACTTCTGGACAAGGAACGCCGCAGCCACATCAACGACTTCAACTTCGACGAAGCCCTGGGTCTGTTTGCCGGCTTGAACATCCTGCCCAAGAAAACCTTCGCCAACGATTACTCCTTCCGCACCCACCGGCAGCAACAGGAACAATTCCTCGCCGGCTGGATCGGCCAACTCCAACCCATGTTGTTCCCCGAACCGGCGGCCTTCTGCCTCGATTTCCATCCCATTCCCTATCGCGGTGACCCCGCCGGCCTGGACAATCATTTTTTACCCCTGCGCGGCAAAGCCGGTCCCAGCGTGTTGACCTTCTTCGCCCATGAGCAAAAAAGCCGCGTTTTTTGCTATGCCAACGCCAACTTGACCCGAGCGGAGCAAAACGGCGAATTGCTGCGCTTCGTCGACTTCTGGCACCGCTTGACCGGCCACGACCCCCAGTGGCTCTATTTCGATTCCAAACTCGTCGACTATCCCGAACTGTCCCGCATTAACCAACGGCACATCTCGTTCATCACCATTCGCCGACGCGGGTCGGCCATGCTCCGCCGCTTGCAACAACTCCCCGCCAGTTCCTGGCACAAGGCTTATATCGACATCCCCAAACGACGTCACAAAAACGTTCGCTATGTCGATGAAACCGTTACCTTGACCGGCTATGACGGTTCGCTCCG
>CAZFGM010001055.1:0-1981 GCA_964518515.1 uncultured Alcaligenaceae bacterium
GTCATAGGCGCGGGTGGTGAAGGCGTCCATGCCGCGCATGGTGCCCGAGGTGTCGATGTCCCGGCGCACGGTATCGAATTGTTCGAGGAGGTTGCGGCGTTCATGGGAGCGGCCGGTATCGACGCCGCCGGCCAGGCCGAGGTTGGCCAGACCGGGACCATCGGGGGTGAAAGCGCGATGGGCCACGCCGAGGAAACCCGGCTCGCAACCGAAGGCCAGGCCGCGCAGGCTGACGAACGGCGGCACGTCGGCGTTCCGCGTACCCCGCACGCGCGAAACCACCGCCCCGAACGACGGATGATGGGCCTGGCGGTTGGTGCCTTCGCTGTAGCCGGTCATGACCAGCGAGTCGGAATGCTCCTCGACCGACACGATGGAGCGGATCGCCGCCAGCTTATCCCACATGCGGGCCTGCTGGGGGAAGTGCTGGCAGATCTGCACGCCCGGGACATTGGTGGCGATGGGCCGGAACTCGCCGCGGTATTCCATCGGCGCTTCCGGTTTGAGATCGTACATGTCCATGTGGGACGGGCCGCCGGGCAGGTAGATCATGATGGCGGCCTTGGGCGACGACGTCGCGGTTGGCGCGCTCGCCGCAGCTTGCGAGCGTAACATGTCGGCCAGGGTCAGGCCGGCGCCGAAGGCTCCAATCTTCAGGAAGCTCCGGCGGCTGATGCCGTCGCAAAACCGTTGCTTGGCACCCCAAATGGTCAACATAGTTTACCCCCCAAAGGTACAGAGATACCGGGCGATTGTTTCCTATGGTATCCGGCACTTCGTTTGGGGGCAATGCATATTTTTGGAATTTTCGTCGCTAGGACTTTTATGAGGATCGCAACCCCATTTCCTTGAGCCGTGTCTGGACCCAGTCCGCGTCGCCCGCCGGCAAGGGCAAATCGGGGGGTTTGGTGTAATCCACAACGGCATCAAAACCACACACGTCATAGGCACATGAAAAAGCGGTTTGCATATTTATAGCCACGTCCGGATCGCCGGGCAACAAGGGAACCGGGACCGGCGGCAAGGGTTGATCCAATGGAATGGGCCAGACCTGCGTTTTGGGCCTTCGTTCCACCCGTGTCAGGAACACGAAATAAGGGAATGGAGGTAGGGGACTGGTCATGGGCACGCGCTGGCCATGGCGCAACAAGTCGATTTCCAGAACATGGCAGGGGCTGTGCAAAAGGCGCTGGCGTTTCCGCAAGTATTTTTTCCGCCCCCGGCCCTGCTTATTGGCGGGGGAAAGAAACTCGATGGCCGTCACCAAATTGCGCCTTTTGATGTCCCGAATTTCAATCCACAGGTGCGGAACACGCGTCCCCACCAGGGTGATGGTTTCCATCTCCAAAGGAGTGGCCAACAGGGCGGAGGTGTGAGTGGCCAAAGGTCGGGAACTAGTTTGGGCCACTCCAATGTCGGGGTACATTTCCTCCGGAAGCGGCTCAGGGGTTTCCGGAGCATCGACGACGATGTGATATTTTTGCGGAAGAGCAATGTAACGCGGTCGCAATTGGGGCGTTAACAGGCGAATAATTTCCGGGACGAACAGGGCGTGAAAACTCGTCCACAATTCGCCTTCCAGATAGGGGTCCATTCCGGGAAACGGTGAGGGCATAATATTCTCCGTAGTGCCTTGAGTTGAGTCATTCTATTTTATCCGTTTTCCGGAGGCGAAAAACATATCCTCGCCACAAATCGATGGGTTCGCCCCCCGCCGCGGCTGGTACGGCCAGGCGATGCCTGTATAGAGGCTATTAAGGACCGCGGCCCTTAGTTTTTACTCCCGCACTCGCAAATGATAGCAAGGATGGCCCAGACGGTCGGTGGTAGTTTCCAGGGCGAAAGCCCGGCCAAAGACCGTGGATTTGAGCCAGCCTCCCTAGCCGCGGGTGCTTTGGTATCCCCGCTTGGTGTGCCGCAGAATCTCCGAGGACGACCAGCAACACGATCACCCGCGCCACGGCGGCCACGCACGAGCGCT
>CAZFGM010001056.1:0-1974 GCA_964518515.1 uncultured Alcaligenaceae bacterium
GCGTTTGCCGCCGGCGTGGGCGATGCCGCCGGAGACCTTGAGGAGCAGCAGGCTGTTTTCCGGCGAGGCGGGGAACAGACGCCGGCCGCGGCTGTCACGCACCAGCTGCTGATAGTCCAGCTCGGGGACGAAGCCCAGAAGCGACAGGGCGAAGCCGTTCTGCCCGCCGGACTTGCCGTGGCAGCCGCCGGAGTTGCAGCCCAGCTTGGTGAAGATCGGCACGATGTGGTTCGTGAAGTTTATGGGCAGGTCCACATCCTGCGATTCGTTTTTCACGGGAATGCTGATGGTCTTGTCGCCGTAGCGGGCGGTGACGGTGGTGGCGCCGTTGGCCAGCGGCACCACGCGACCGGACGAGGTCACGCGGGCGATTTTGCCATCGGCGACTTGGTACTTGGCGTCGCCGGACAGATCTTGCAACCGGCCGCCGCTGAGGGCGGCGGTCAAGATCAGCTGCCGGGAATCATCGGAACCGACCAACGTGATCGAGGTCGGTTGGACGGCCAGGGATTGCACATCCGCTGGGGTAGGCAGGTTTTTTATTTCGCTAGGGGGCGCCGTTTTATTGTTTTTGGCGGGAGGCTCGGCTGTCAGGTGCCCGTGCGAACCGGTCAGAAAGACCAGGGCACCCAGGATCAGCCAGCGGGTGAGAGAGAACATAAGATTTCCTCCGGGATGAGGATGGAAGGCGGGAATATTTTGGGTCTGCATACCGGTTTAGCGTTCGCTGTATCCTGGAAAAGCATTTCCTTCTTGCCGGGATTCTACGAACGCTAAACGCAAAGCAGTAAACCATAGGGATCAGGGACCAGGAATCAGTGATTCCCAATACCTGATCCCCACGGCTTTTACTGGCAATTTTTTTTACACCAGCTCGCGAATCACTTCGCGGTCGCCGAGAATGTGCCGGGGCCGGCCGGTGGAATCCGCGATCGTCTGGGCCGGGTCGATGCCGATGGCTCGGTAGATGGTGCTCAGCACCTGGCTGGGGTTGCAGCGGCGATCGCGTGGGCGTTCCGCGCGTTCGGTCGAAGAGCCGACCGCCTGGCCCATGCGCAGGCCGCCGCCGGCGATCATGCACGACATGACCGGGGCCCAGTGGTCGCGGCCGGCGCCGCGGTTGATGCGCGGGGTGCGGCCGAACTCGCCCCACATGACCGTGACGACGTTTTGCGCCAGGCCGCGGTCGTGCAAATCTTGAATCAGGTTGGCCACGCCCTTATCGACTTGCGGCAGCTGACGGCGCAAGGTCTGGAAGTTCTGCCCGTGCGTGTCCCAGCCGCCGATCGACAGGGTGATGCAGCCGACGCCGGCTTGCACCAGCCGCAGGGCGGTGAGGAACTGCTCGACGCCGCGATAGCGGTCGCGAACGGCTTGCTGTTCACGGCTCAGATCGAGAGCGGTGCGGACGCCGCCGGAGGCGATCATGTCAAAGGCCCGCGTCGTGAAGGCGTCCAGGCCGGAAACGGTGTTCGAATCGAGGTCGCGGCGGACGCTATCGAAGGATTCCATCAGACCGCGGCGCTGTTCCAACCGGCTTGAATTGACCTGCGCATTGGGACGCAGGTTGGCCATGCCTTCGCCATTGGTGGCGAACGGCCGGTGGGCAATGCCGAGGAAACCTGGCTCGGTGCCGCGGCTCATGCCGCGCAGGCTCATGAACGGCGGCACGCTGGCGGTCTGCCCGCCGCGCACCTTCGACACCACCGCGCCGAACGACGGATGGTTGGCGGTCATGTTCTCGCGCTGGCTGTGCCCGGTCATGACCAGCGAGTCGGAGTGTTCATCGACCGACACGATGGAGCGGACGCACGCCAGTTTGTCCCACATGCGCGCTTGCATGGGGAAGTGCTCGCAAATCTGCACGCCGGTGCAATTGGTCTGGATCGGCCGGAATTCGCCGCGGAACTCGACCGGTGCGTCGGGCTTGAGGTCGTACATGTCCATGTGCGACGGCCCGCCCGGCAGGTAGAT
>CAZFGM010001057.1:0-1973 GCA_964518515.1 uncultured Alcaligenaceae bacterium
TCATGGCCCGGCGGGTCGTGCGGGCCACGGTTTGAATTCCTTCGCTGACTCCCTGGGTGGTCTGGCGCAGCGTCTGGGCGGTCGGCTCCAGCGACTCCTCGATGGGCGGCACTGGGGCCATGCCGGGCGTCAAGTCCACCGGATTGGCCATGGTCCATAGCAGCTGGGCATGCTCCTTGGTTTTGCCGGCCAGCTTGCCCGTCAAGTCGGCCACCGCCTGGCGAGCCTCGTCCATGCTTTGACCCAGAGGCGGGCTTATTTCCTTCTCCTTCTTGGAATCCTCCTCCTTGACCAGGGGGCCGGGTTTTTCCGGCGTCGCCGAACCGTTGAACAACCCCAGGTAGCCGGCCAGGAACATGAGGAGAATAGAGGCGGCCAAACCGGCGGCGAGCCACACTCTTCGCTGCCAACGGCGGCGGCGCTGATCGCCTATTACCCCCGCCAGTATCCGCTGGGTCAAGTTTATCGGCGGCTGCCCAACCCGCCGGGCGCGAAGCCCTTCCACCAGGAGCGGCACCGCCTGGTGCAATTCCCGGCACGCCGCGCATTCGGCCAGGTGCTGGTCCAGGGCCGGGTTCGCGCCCAGCTCTGCGCCGTCCAGCCGGCGTTGTACCAACTCCTGACATTCAGGGCAATTCACGTTCCACCTCGGAAATCATGCCGCGGCCGCGCAGCCGCTTCAGTACTTCCAATCGGGCCCGATGCAGCCACGTCTTGATCGTGCCGACCGGCTTATCCAGGGCGTCGGCGATGGCGTCGTACGGCTGCCCCTGCTCGTGGAAAAGAACAAAAACGCTGCGATATTCCCAGCGCAGCTCGTCGAGGGCGGCCTGGATTTCCCGCACCAACTCGGCTGAATCGTCGGCGGCCGGCCCGGCCGCGGTTTCCTGAAGGTAATCCACCAGCTCAGGCCGGCGCCGCCGCTGCGCCAGCCAGGTGCGGCAGCGGTTGACGGCGATGCCCATGATCCATGGCTTGAGCGGCCGACGCGAATCCCAGCGCTTCAGGCTGCGAAAGACCCGCAAGAATACCTCTTGCGTGACGTCCTCGGCGTCCTGGCGGTGATTCAACAGCCGCACGCACAGCCCAAATACCTCGGCCTGGTAACGCTCGATCAGGGCTTGGAGGCTGGCCTCCTCCCCTCGTAGAGCGCGTCGCACCAGCAAGGCATCGTCGTCCGACACGATTGGCAACCCGCGTCCGTTGCTAGAAGTGGTACCCAGAAAAGGAGAGCGGAGTTTCGGCAATTCCCTCGGTAGTTTATCGAGCAACCGGAGGCAGCCCTACCGATCCGCGGCCTTGTTGAGCAGGTCGATGACTTCGTCCACCGAGGCATCCGGCAAGCGTTTGCCCCGCTTGTGCAGGCCTTCGGTAAAGCGCAGGGCGATATTTTGCATATTGGTGTGCGTTTCCTCGGAACCGCCCACCAGAAGCATATCTTCACTGCGGGTCAGGCGTTTGTGGCCGTCCATGTTATCCAAACCCACGCCCAGCAAGCCGACCACCTCGGACTTTTTCTTCTTCTTTTTGGCGGACACAAAGCCTCCTCGTTGTTGGGGAGCGGTACCCTAATTCACTATACGTTCCCCGAGCGCGATAGGTCAATTGCATTAGCCGCCGGAAACAGCGCATTTCGCCAACTTTTTCAGGTCTACCGCGGCATTGGATAATCTGAAAGGCGTTTTACCCCAACCTCTCCGCTTCAACGAATTGGCGCAACTTCCTCAATTATTTGGTTTAATTGAAGCGTTGAAGTCACAATTTGTGACTTCAAGTTGGGGAGGCCTACGGGCGACGCTGCCACCATTATTTGTGGCTTGAAATGAACATACAAGGGGTCGGGAGGCTTTTCGACAGAAAAATTCGTCATCACCGAGGGCGTGGTCCGAGTTCCCTCGAAAATAAACCAAGGACTTGCAGCCAAGCCGCAAGTCCTTGGTGGTATATGCCGAAGAGAGGACTCGAACCTCCAC
>CAZFGM010001058.1:0-1970 GCA_964518515.1 uncultured Alcaligenaceae bacterium
TTCTCATGCTCTAATCTCCCCGTGCCCCCAGACGCAGGCTAAAACTGAACAGGTTGTCGTGAGAATCGGACGTTCCATCGGGCTTAACTACAACCTGCATGTCCTTGAGATCCAGGCCTGGCAGGCCGTCCTTGCCCATGGAAACAAGGACCGGCACAATAAAAGCACCTTTAGGCGGAGGAATGGAGTGCACGTAATATGGGTTTATCGTACCGTCAGGGTTCGTCTTCGACGCAAACGCCTGGGCATAAGGGCTGGTTAACCAGCCAGCATTGAGCAAGGTGCCGGTCGAATCCAGCGGATCGGCCGGCCGCGCCCCGCGCGTCGGGTCCAGGGTTTGCAGTTCGGCGTTGCCGGTGGGAAAGCGGTAAAACATCAGCGGCCGGCCCCACCCGTCCACGGTCTGGCTCAGACCGTCGGGGCCGCCGGCAATAACGCTTGATCCGAGGGTGTCGGCGTTCAGCTTGCCGACCCCGTCGCGATTGATCGACAGGGCCAAGAATAAGCAGGCCGAGGCTTCCGCCGGGTTGGGTGTCCCCGTGCCGGCGAGGGTGCCGGGGAGGTAGCCCGCCTTGCGAAGGGCTGTCAGGTAGCTGTTCATATATTTTCGCCGGCCGCCAGGGATAAACGGTTCGGCGGCCCAAGCAGGCCGTTGATAGACCAGAGGGGGTAAGTTGGAACCCGGGTTGATTTCTCCGTAATGTGTTGGGAAAGCTTCCATCAGCCGCAGCTTGATCCAGATGACCTGGGCCCGCTTGGCGTCGTTGCCCGCCCAGAGCAAAGCGGTCGCCGACGGCTCTTCCTTTTTGGCCTGCTCGATGACCTGGGCCCAGTGCTGCTCCAACACCTTGTGCACGGCGCGCATGCTGGTTTCGGTGTTGGAGCGGCGCTGGCCTTCAATCGACGAGAAGATGGTCCCCACCGTCAAGGCCCCGAGGACGGCGATGATGGCCACCACCACGAGCAATTCGATGAGCGTGAAAGCCTGGCGTTGGTTGTGCATGGCCTGGTCCTCCAAGTAGGTCAGGCTTTCCAGCCTGACTGTCAGACTGGTCAGGCTGGAAAGCCTGACCTACGACGGTTAATAGGCGCCTAGAAGTCCGTCCGAAAAGTTAGCCATGTTGTCGATGCCGTTGGGCCCCAGGCTGGCCCCGTTGGGGATTACCAGGCCCGGGCCGAAGCCCCCGTCTCTGCCCGCGGAAATGATCTGGAACGAATCCGGGTTGATGAACTGGGGAGGCAGAGGATTCACCAAGGGCGGCACCAGCGGGGGATAGGCTTTGACGTAAGGGCCGACGCCCGGGTAATCTCGAGAACAATCGGTCACCCAACTCATCGAGATGGGGTTCCAGGTATAATAGTAGCCATTGGTCCTGGACCCCGCGCTGAAATACAGGTAGGGTTGGCGGCCGTAGCTGTCTTGCAGGGAGGGAAAGAGAGGGTCGCCCACCAAGCGGTTGGCGGGAAAATCAAACCAGGCGCCGCCCCCGATGCGATTGCCGCCAATGAGCGTGGGGTTCGCCGGATTGGTGGAAAAGCCGGTGCCATTGATGCCGCGCAAGAAAAACACCAGGCATTGATGGCCTTCCAGCACTTTCCCGCCCAAAGGCATGCCCATCCCCATTGGGGTCCCGCTCCAATCAATCCCTGTCCATGCGGGGTTGCCGCGCCCGAGGCCCGGCCAAATTTGATTGATTATTTTCAGGGATTCCTGGCGAAACACCAGGGGCGGCAACAGGGGGTTGGGGCTGCTGTAATCAGCCACACTATTGGACAAATAGATCCGGGGCGGCGGATACACCCCGAAACGCTGCTTGAACAGCGCCAGGCTGTTGCTGAGCGAAGAAATGTCCTGGCGGGTTTGCACATCCTCGGCCTTGCGCAAGACGCTCATGACCGAGGCGGTAATCAGCGTGGTCAGGATGCCGATGATGGCGATAACCACCAGCAATTCAATCAGGGTGAAACTC
>CAZFGM010001059.1:0-1962 GCA_964518515.1 uncultured Alcaligenaceae bacterium
ACTAACGTGAACGCTCTGCGAGCTTTGATGGCAGTCTGAACGGGGTCGGGCATATCGTCAATGTTTACCGCATACGGCTCAAGGGCGTCTCGCAGTTCACCCTCGAACGAACTGATTTCGACGTCGCGGCCAGCAGCAAGGGTGGGCATCCATCCCGGCGTCCCTCGGGCAACAGTTGCCGGTTCACCTTCCATCCCTTTGCAGTTTCGGCGATCATCACGAACACCCAATAGGCGTGTACTTCCGGTGAACAGACGGTACATATAGGTCTTCCCACCATTTCCCTGAGTTTCTTCTTCCTGGAGGGAGGATCCGCGTCGAGAGGCCTCCGGATCTTGCCATATACTCCACGCCGTGACATCTTCAAGCGTGGCACCCCCGACGTCTAAAACGCCGATGCGTGCAGGCTTACCTTCCTTGGCGTCTTGTAGTAAAAGTAAGGCGACGCGTTTTTCGATAGCGACATTGGCGCGATCAACTTGGTACTGGCGGCGAACATTCTTGAACCATTCGGATATTCCATCAGAATGATTGGCGATCCACCGGGTTACCGCGTCGAGCGTGCCTTTAGGGTGAAACCGGATTTCTTCGTTGCGCTCGATACTCATAGTTGTGTTTCCTTCCTGTTTATTGCGGTTGCGGAACGAACACGCCGCTTCCGCCGTTTTCGTCGAGCGAGGGTTGGCATATTCTCGAGGCCCCATGTGGCCAAGCCATAAATACCACGGCTTGGCCGAACAAGCCGGGGGTCACGCCGTAGATGCGTTATCAAGTTGGCCTGTGTTCCCGCCCCCGGGATCTCCACTCGGGCCTCGTGCAGAAGTCGCATGAGGTCGGAGATGTGGAGCGGGCGGCCTGCGCTGGCAAGTTCGTGCAACACGGCTTCCACTACCGTATGTCCAATCTTGTGAACGGCCTGTACAAGCTGTATTTCTTTAGGCGTGCCGGCTTTCCCAGTCTGGTAAGCGGTTTGTTCGGCAACTTCACTTGGGAGATGGCCACGACGAAGGGCGAGAAGGCGTTGCAAGAGCCGTTCTTCCTCCCGAGCGGCAGTGATAGTCCTTTCCAATTCCGCCCGTTCCTGCTCCACACGCGAGATGCGAGCTCGGACCTCCTCCAAGGCCTTCGTGATAGCAGTCTCGGTCATGGCCTCCACGTTTCGCCTTTCTGGATTTATCTATGATTGCATTCCTGCATTTCTAGTTGCAATTATACAATTAAGTTGCAGATTGTCAAGCCATATAACAATGCAATCATCTTGGGCAACCTCTTGCCCCCGGTCGCTGGACCCCCTGACTACGGCTGTGCCTCGAACTTCGGAAACGCGGACACCCCTATTTTGTTTTCCTAGAGGTCCATTCTGACGGTACAATGAAAAGCATGGCGGTAGACAAAAAGTATGCTGAGGCGCCGCATTGGTATCGCGCCCGCAAGATTCCCTTGGGAGTGATTCGGCGCTACGCGCGCCAGGTGGCCGAGACCTTTCGGCCCGAGAAGATCATCCTCTTCGGCTCCCGCGCCTATGGGCGGCCCCACGAAGACAGCGACGTCGATTTGCTGGTCGTCATGCCCGCCCGCAATGAGATTGACCAGGCCGTTCGCATCCGCCAGGCCATTGATCCGCCTTTCTTCCTGGACTTGCTGGTACGCACCCCAAGCAGTCTGCGCTGGCGGCTTGACCAAGGCGATTCGTTTCTAGGCGAGATTGTTAAGCGGGGCAAGGTGCTTTATGAAAAGGCTGACGCGGGCCTGGGTAAGAAAAGCCGACGACCGCAAGAACGCTCGCCCGCTCTCGAGAGCCGGTGTTTGATCAAATCTGCTTCCATTGCCAACAAACCGCAGAAAAAATGCTGAAAGCGCTGTTGCAGGATATGGGTCTAGCGATTCCACGGACGCATGATCTCGGCGGCGTGCGGAAATTGCTCGTGCGTCAATTTCCTTCACTTGGCAATCTCCGTCGGG
>CAZFGM010001060.1:0-1956 GCA_964518515.1 uncultured Alcaligenaceae bacterium
ATTTACTTGACGGCACCCATTTCCTACGTCGGCATCACACATGCCAATCTGCTGAGCGAGCTGGGAAACAACGATACCATAGCAAATCTGCCGCACGCCGTTTACCAGTGGATGACGGGGGTTCCGATCCTGGTGGCCTGGTTTCTGCCACAACCGTGGTTGCTGAAGCCGCTCTTGGTCGGCTCGCTGGCGGCCAAAGCCGTCATGACCGCCGTCGTCGCTCTGGCCCTTTGGTTCGGGTTTTCGGCATCCGTGGTGACCGTCAGCGTGGTCGCCTTCGCAGGTGTGTTTGGCGCCGCCAACGGCGTGTTGCTCATTACCCTTTGGGAACTGGTGCGGCGCGGCGTGTCCACCCCGCGACGCGGGGCGCTGATGGGCTACACTTTCGGGATCGGGCCGATCATGGCTTGCGTCGGTTCCCTGCTGCAACAGCTGTTGCTCTCCAAGGAACCCCTTACGGAATACTCTTTCGGAATCTCGTTCCCGGACAATTATATGGTCCTGTTTGCCGGCGCCGTTCCGGTGATGGTGGCCTGCATTTTTTTGGCCGCCGCGTTTGTCGTGCCCCTTCCCACCGACGAGCCCCTCCCCCCTTCGCGGATGGCGGAGATTTTAGGCGGGCTGCGGCAGTTTTTGACCGCCAAGCCCGTGGTCCTGGGCGCCGTGGCCTACGTCCTGGTCTACTCCGGCGGCAACGCCATCTTCGACAACGTGTCGCTGCACGCCAAAGAAATCCTGGACAAAGACACCGTGGGCCTGCAGAATTTTCTGCGTTTCGGTTTCAAGGCGGTCGCCGGCGGGCTTCTCGGATGGTTGTTGGCCACGTCCCATCCCAAAGCTCCTTTGTTGGCCACGACCGCGCTTTTACTGTTGGGCATTGATTGGGCGCTCATCACCTCCGGTTGGTGGTACCTGCTGACCTTCGCCCTGCTCGGCGCCGGCGAGTTATTCGGGGCCTACTTCCCCAACTACATTACCACCGCCTCGGCCAAGTCTCAGGTACGCTTGAACATCGCCTACTTGAATCTGCTCGGCGCCCTGGTCGGGTTCGCCTCCGTGTTCTACGGACAAATCGCCGACAATTTCGGGCGGATCGCGAGCTTCCACACGGCCAACCGCATACTGGTGGTGGCCCTGCTGTTGATCGTGGTCGCCTTGCCGGCCAGACCAACGCCGCGCTAAAGCCCGAAATCGCCGGTATAGCTGCGCCACACGGCATGGATGTGATTGCCTTGATTTTGCGTGTTGCAAAATTCGATGACGAAACGGGGACCCTGCAGGCGGTAATAATGCGGTTCGCTCGGATCGGGTGAGCCGGCCCAGCCGAAGTGGATTTTTTCCAGGCCGCCGTCTTGAACTTCGCGCACCATCTGTTCTTGGGCCTCGGGAGGATGTTTGCCGGCATAAGCGCGTACGAGCTGGCGAACGAGATCTTGTTGCCGGGCATTCATGGCCGCGAAAGGCACGCCTTCGAGCGGCAGCGGCTTGGGGCGGGCCTTCACCTCGGTAAGAACGTCAAACGGTCCCTGCGGAGCCAGGGTGGCGGCGCGGCGGAGCTTGGGTTCCAGCGCGGTGTACAATTGCCGGGCCAGATCTTCTTCCCGGGCCAGGACGCGCAGGCCCTGGAACGGCCCCGAGCCGACGACCGCGGGATTCGCCCCGAAGACGCTCGGCGTACAGGCCGTGAGGTGCCCATCGGTGACGACATAATTCAAATTCAGGTGATGGCCTTCGATGCGCCAGCCCCAGGTGCCGGTCGCGGCCGGCTTGCCGAAGACGCACACGTGGTACAGTTCCGGGTCGCGATATTTCCTGGCCCAGGGCGTGTTTTCGATATCGCGCAGGATGCCGTCCAGGGCCATGACTTTCAGGACGGTCTCGTAGCCTTCCTTGCTGGTGCCGGCGCGCACCAGGGCCTTGAAGAGATCGCGTTCTTTGGGGGTCATTTCCTTGAGC
>CAZFGM010001061.1:0-1950 GCA_964518515.1 uncultured Alcaligenaceae bacterium
TTGATTATCAGTTTGCGACAACTTTTTGTCGCAAAAACGGCCCGAAGGGCCTAATGTCCCGTTAGGCAAGTCTTCCAGCGGAGACAGCTGAGAATTAGGGAATGGATGCCCTAAAATGAGTGGCCATTTGAACAGTGGCTTCGGGAAACTGGGCCGCTGGCAATTTCTATTCACTTTACAGACCGTGAGGAAAGGCAACGGACCGAAGAAGAGAACGCGAGAGTTACGTTACATCAAGTGAGTTGCTGGACTTGACGAGCAAATGGGGGACGTACAAGGGGCGGTTCATCACCGAAGACACCGTCCGCGCATGGCTCGACCAATTCCCTAATAATCGAGACAAGCGTGTGATGCTACAGCTTCTCCGGAGCGTTAATTTTTATGGCCAGAATCGAGTTAGTTTAGTGGCATTGCGATAATGCCGGGAGAACAGTCCAATCCCCATGACTTACTGAACTGGCCGGCTTACAAGGTCACGCCGTACGGCAAGAAGGTCTTAGACGCAAAGGAATACGAACCCCATGACCCGGATGGATACCTGGCCAATCTGTGTCAACGAATCAACATCGACAGCGTGATCGTTCGGTATTTGGAGGAGGCATTGGCGTGCTTTCAACGAGGAACTCTCCTTGCTTCCGCGATCACCCTTGGCTGCCCTCGGAGAAGGCTGCATTGCTGCTCATCGAAGCGTTTGGTAAGGCGATCCAGGACGCAAACAAGCGGAAGAAGTATGAGAAAGAAAACACACGGTACATCAGCCGGAGATACGAGGCTTTTTGGAAACGCTTGGGACCGCTCGCCGGGACTTTGCCGCAGGAACTGGGCGAAGACCTTCACACGATTCTCGACCAGGTTTTCGACCTCATCCGCCGGACCAGAAATGACGCCGGCCATCCCACCGGCAAGACGATTGACCGCGACACTATCCGGGCAAACTTCATTTTGTTTCCGAATTATTGTGTCCGAGTGTACGGCCTGATGGATTATTTCGCTAAGAATCCGGCCAACATCTGAATACGTCAGGCGATTGCGAACGGCTACGGCTTCACCGACGAGGAACTGGTCATCGTCTTCCCGGGTTCCCGGGAACCATCGATGCTGGCGCGGCCACCGTGGCCGGCAAGAAAATCTTCAAGAACAATCTCGGCGAAATTGCCGCGGTCCGCGCTGCTGTCCGCGACGCAGCCGGGGCTGCCCAGACGCTGGCTCTGCTCCCGGCAGTCCCGGATGAGACCCTCTGTGACATCGGGCCGTGTTGGTGGAGACGAACCTTGGCGTCCCCATCGAAGCCTTTTCAGGTTCAAAAAGTGCTGTTAGGGAAGACGAAGAACCTGGTCGGCGTGTAGCTTGGCGTTTCGCGCTCGAATAGAGCAGACGAGCGCGAAACGCCAGCCTGCATCGGCCTCAGCGATTTTGCCGCTGGATCTTTTCCCAGATGCGGTCGATGGCCTGGCGCAGCTCCGGATTGGCCTGGGCCCGCTGCTCGTCGAGGTAATCCTTGACCAGATCGCCCAGGTAAAGCAGGTCGTTCTCGGCCATGCGGCGAACGATGGGGTCGGGGTCGAGCAGCTTGGTGGCCTGGCAGATGGGCCGCGGGCCGGCGATGACCTTGGCGCTTTCGTTGAACTTGGCCAGCTTGCCCGCCTCGAATTGCAGGGCCACGTTGATTTCGCCGTTGCCGCCTTGCATGACCAGGGCCCGGCCGACGGCTTTCAGTTGGTCCCCGGATTTCTCCACGGAGAAGTTTTTCTTGTTGACCTCGAACTTGAACATGCCGTCCTGGTGAAACTCCTGGGCCAACGTCAGCCACGAGGCCAGGGTTTCGCGGGCGGCGTCGGTGTCCTTGACGGCGGTCGGACTATCCTTGAAAAACTTCTCCAGCATCTTGTTGTCTTTGACGTGCAGAAGTTTTCCATCTTTGCGGACCACCAAGACATTGGAAGCCTTCAT
>CAZFGM010001062.1:0-1946 GCA_964518515.1 uncultured Alcaligenaceae bacterium
TAAGTTGATCGCGCAGAGCATTGGCCCAGGCGCTGTGCAAATTTTGCCAGTGGCGGCGCTGGCTCAACGGAGGGTGAAAGTGGTCGAGTAACGGCATGGCTACCCTCCGGTAATGGAGGGAACATTTCACAATACCATTTCTACGACCGCAACCACCACCGCCAAGGTCCAGAAAAAAACCCGGCTCCTTAACAGAGCCGGGTTGAGTAATTGTCAAAATTCCTTTTACCCCGCCCGTTCATTAACCACGAACGGCGCCCGGTTTTCGCGGGTCAGCAGGCGGTTGGCTTGCTGGTTGCCGTTGAAGGTCTCGGTCTTGGGATCGATGCGGAGCAAAGGTCCGACGCGCAGTTGCAGGTCGGCCAGTTTCAGGCTGTTGGTGCGCGCCAGGTGGTCTTCCATGCGGGCCAGGGCGTCGGTGGCTTCGGCGTTGCCATTCACGACGCGCGTGCGCGGATTGAAGGCCACATTTTCGCCCAGGCGGTACGAGATGTTGGCCAGGTGGCCCAGAGCGCTGGAGTAGTGGCCTTCGAGAATGTCGGCGTTGAGGTCCTCGGTGCGGCGGCTGCGGACGGCGGCGATGAAGTTGGCGAAGTGGTTGGCGCCCGGCCGGCGACGGACCTCGACCTGGGGCAGCGGGGCGGGCTTGTTTCCGCCGCGCGGAAAAAAGGTCGTGCCGGCGATGATGCCTTCTTCCAGCTTGAAAATGTTGCCGACGCCCTGGCCGTGGAAGCGGTCGGTGCGCAGGCCGCGCACTTCGAAGATCATCTGCGTCTGGCCGAAGTCGAAGATGGCGATCTGCGTGTTGGGCGTCTGGCCCTGATCGGTGTAGCCGAAGCGGCCGCCTAGGCTGATGACGCTGCGCGGCAAGGTGGCGCCGGCGATGCCCCAGCGGGCGATGTCCATCTGGTGGACACCCTGGTTGCCGATGTCGCCGTTGCCGAAATCCCAGAACCAGTGCCAGTTGTAGTGGACGAGATTGGCGTGGTAGCGTTGTTGCGGGGCCGGCCCGAGCCAGATATTGAAATCCACTTCGCGCGGGGCGTCGGCGTTGGGCCGCTGGTTGATGGAGTTGCGCGTCTTGTAACACAGGCCGTAGGCGACTTGCAGCCGGCCGAGCTTGCCCGAACGAATGACGGCGATGACATTCTGCCAGCCGCCCTCGGTCCGGCTCTGGGTGCCGTGCTGCACGATGCGCTTATGCTTGCGGGCGATGTCGATGGTTTGCTTGCCCTCGCGAACGCAATGGCTGGACGGCTTTTCCACGTACACGTCCTTGCCGGCCTGGCAGGCCCACATGGTCATCAGGGCGTGCCAGTGGTTGGGCGTGGCGATGGACAGCACGTCGAGGTTGCGATCCTGCAAGGCCTGGCGCACGTCCTGGACGGCGCGGACGCCGTTTTGGTCCTTGGCCCGGCGGGCCAGGACGCGGCTATCCGGATCGATGAGGTAAGTGACCTGGACGCCGGCCATGCCGCGGAAGGCGCCGAGGTGGCTGCCGCCGCGGCCGTTGAGGCCGGCGACGCCCACGCGAATGACTTCATTGGCCCCCAGCACCTTGCCGCTAGATTTCGTGCCGGCAATGGTGATGGTGGCGGCCGTGGCCAGGGTGGTTTGCAAAAACTTTCGGCGGCTGAGGCGGGCCATGCTATTTCCTTTCTGAAGGCGGGTCAGGTTGGCGGATTCTCTTTTATACCCGCATCGGAGTGGCGAAAGCAAAGGAAAAATCGGCTATTCTTTCCGACACTCTTCGTAAAACCTCACGGGTAACCAAACCAGACTGAAAGTCTGACAGAATCAAGCCCAGGGCAAGCAGCGCACCGCCCTTGGTAAAAAAAGCAACACCTTGAATCCCGCCCTGAAAAGACAGAAGGGTGTGTTTGGTTCTTGTGCCCTTTCAGGCAACGCCGTGAAGGATTTTTACTCGGTTTTTCTCGCTTCGGCTC
>CAZFGM010001063.1:0-1944 GCA_964518515.1 uncultured Alcaligenaceae bacterium
TGGCTTGTGCGAGGACTACCATATCAGCTGGACCAGATTTTGGGGAGCAGACCATTGATCCACCAGATGTTCGCGTCAACCCATTGTGGCTCGGGCTGGCAAACCGGTCCTTCCTCTGGAGCAAAGTGGGGAACCCTCCCCGGTTGCAGGGGATCTTCGTCGATGTCAGATAGCTTGATCTGGGGGTAGCCCTTCGTGCCCCTAATGGGATCGAGAACTTCTATCGGAATGTCTGGCGATTCAGCATGGGCTTCTGCCGCAATCACTCGAGTTATTCCCTTGGCGACGCCATACACCACACCTGCGGGGCTCACTTTCGCAACCGCGGCGTTGTTTTCCGCCCAATCAACAAAAACGCCTTCCTTTCTGTCATTGTTCCGAAGGATGGCAACTGCTGACAATGTGGCAAACCCACCCGCGCGAAGACTAACTTGCGAGGGAACTACTTCAAGACGCTCGCTGTCAAGCACCTCGAGCACAACGCGGTTCGATTTGACGGTGATGCCATGGGCGCCTGGCTCCAGGGTTTCCGCCCAGAGTTCTGTTCTCCCAGGTTGATGTGTCCTGATCGTCAAGGAGTCTTCATCGATCGTGGCGACTTCCCAATCACTACTTCGCCAGACGTAGGGAACGGCGGCAACGCGCTCGCCATTCTGGTCATAAAACTCAATCCTTGGTTTAAAGGTAATCTCCCGACCGGCATAGTTGTGTTTCGACGTTATTCTGAGTTTCGCAGGCGCGCGCCTCGGAAGCCGCTCTGGCGAATCGGGCCTTTCCGGTTTGACCCGTTCACCAGTACCTGTTTCTGCCAGAAACTGGTTTTTCCATTTGTCGAGCACCTTGTTCATGCGTTGCAGTTCGTCTTTGCCTTCCTGCGAGGTCCGAAGCCTTTCCAAATGAACGAACTCCTTCGCATATAACTCGACCTGTTTTCGGACCCACTCTTCCACCGACCTTGTCAACGGAGAGTCGGCGGGATGATCCCTGGGACTAGTCTCATAACGCTCGAGTGAGTCCAGACGGCATTCACCGTATATCCGCTCGCTGTAGGTTCCCTGGCTCAGTTGGGGGATTTCCACCTGGCCGAGGTATTTTTCCTTGGCCCGGTATGTGATGTTGTGCCTGGCCTTAAGAGTCCAGCGCATGCTAACCCTTGAGGTGCGCAACTCCAGGGAGCCGTGCTGCTCCTTGCCGTCGTCTGTGGTGGAGACCTCTTGCTCCAGTCGAGGGTCTGTGAGAGTTTCGGGGATGGGAATCACTTTGGGGTCGGGAGCTTCGTCCATCGGCGGAATATCAGGAAGCTGGAGAGGTTGTCCGCCGTTAAGGAGCCTGCCGTCCTGAATCGCATACACCTTGCAAAGTTGAAGAGTCCGGAACATTTGATGATGTCCAGGAAGCGCCTCGATGATCTGTTTCACCGGGATGCGTCGTGCAACGTCGCGAGGCCCGAATCCGCAGAAGCAAGTGAATCCCTCGCGCGCGCCGAGAAGTCGTATGGCATCCTCTGGCAGATCAGAAACCTCGCAACCAAGAAGGGAAAGCAGGTTGTCCAGCTCAGCTTCGCGGTTTGCGACCGAAAAGTCCCTACTTTGGTCCGGGCTGGGGAAGTAGCCTGGCCTCGGATCACCGGGAAGAAAGCCATATCTGTTCCCCTTGATCCCGCGTACGCTCAAAAACCAGCTACACTCCTCAAACATTTGGATCATGTAGCTCTTGCCACCGTTCCCGTGCCCGCCTTGACCGCCTGCGAAATCCTTGCGGCTGTCACCAAGGTACGCATTTGGATCGGCCCACCGCCGGAAGTTGTTTTCGATCCTTTCGCGGGTCATGCCGACGAAGTCAAGACATGCAATGCAGCCGATGCGGTTTGCGGCTTTCTGGTGGAACAACAGCAATTCCCGGCCAATCACTTTCCTATGCAATGGTCGGTGGTTTTGGCCTTCC
>CAZFGM010001064.1:0-1943 GCA_964518515.1 uncultured Alcaligenaceae bacterium
CTGGCGGCCGCCGCGAAGCGAAAAACCCGAAAGCATACGCTTATTTAAGGACTAGCGAACCCTTTCACGATCAACTCTGCTTTCATTGTCAACAAGCCGCGGAAAAGTTTTTGAAGGCGTTACTGGAAGAACTGAGCCTTTCCGTCGAAAAGACCCATGAACTGGCGCGACTCCTCAACCAACTCCTCCCGCATCACCCGTCGCTACGGCCGTTGCGGCGCGGCTTGATTTTCCTCACCAACTTCGCGGTGGGGATCCGTTATCCTGGAGATCGCGCCACCAAGCGCCAAGCTGTGTCGGCCTATCGCTGGGCGGGTAACGTGCGCCAAGCTTGCCGCACTCTGCTCGGGCTCCGCCCGCCCCGTCCTCGGCATCGCAGGGCACGATGACGATGAGCTCTACTTGACGGGCTCCACAGCCCTTGGTGGCCGGATGACCGTGACCTGGTTGACTACACGGTTTTGGCATTCCTGCTCGACTTCGCGCAGATGCGCCAGGTATTTTTCCAAATCGTGGTCGAAATGAGCGCTGATTTCCATCCGGCGGGCGCGGACCTCCTCAACAATCGGGCGACAATAGTCGAACCGCTGACCAGGGCCAGGTGGGATGACGAGCGCGCCGCCTACGACTGCTTTGTCTGCGCCGCCGTCCTGGATGAGCTGGGAAGCGAAAACGATGGATTCCATCGTTCGGTCACTTTTTACGGCCCGACAGCGATGGTAAAGTACGCACACATGCGGCCAGCCATGGGGTGCTGCTGAGTCAAGCCGTTTGTAGTTCCTTGGCGTCCAGCGTCACGTCTTTGGCGATCTGTCCGATTTCGTGATAGCGTTTTTTTTGGGCCTCGTTCTGGGCCAGAGCCGCCCCGACAAAAAAGAACAGGCCAAGCTTGATTTGCCCGTCATCGACGGTGATTCCGAAATCGCCGGCCGCCGCCAGAATGTGCTTCACGCCCTTGATCTTGCAACCGACCAGCTCGTTCGTCCCCGAAGCGAGAAACACGGTCAGGAGATCGTCCACTCGCTGGGCCACGCAGCGCTCGTTGCGGAAGTAGTACGTGACGTAGTCTCCGCTTGGAAAGTAATGGGGGACCGGCCTGAATCCCTGGCAACGGTGTTCTTGCAAATACTGTTTCAGGTCTTGTGCCATGTGCGCCTCGCGAAATCGGTTTCCCAGTTGGCCGGGTGCCCGGGACAATCGGAATCTTCGTCCCGCCACTCCCAGTCAAACACCAAATAGCCGCCGACTGCAGTGGCAACAAATGCCAGAAAAACGCAGCCGTAGCGGGGCAATCCTGGGCTTGCTGGATCTTGTGGGTCCAGGGTCGGCCGGACAGAGTAGCACAAACTCTCTCGATGGCCAGGTCTGCCCAACCCTTCGAAAATCGCATCGGGTGCTTGAATGCACTCGTGGATAAATCGGGCGTCCTCGAACTTCCATTCGGGGCCATCGCGCTCGATTTGCTCCAACTCAACCCGGTCAACGAAAAAACTCGCACCGGGTTTTCCCGCCGGATTCAACCCTTCCCCAATTGGGATTTGGTTGGCAGGAATGGCCACGACTAATCTCCAGCCGCAAGTCAGTCAGGCACTACCTTATTTTACAATACGCTATCTTCTTGCAATAGCTAACGCTCGTCAATGCGAAGAGCGCTGGTTTCCGCGCGCCCGAAGAAGTAAGAGCCATCATAAGGCTGGGCTGGCCAGAATCCGTCAAGGCGCCGGCGGGCCGCCGAGCTTATCCAGCCGGCGGCGGCACTCTTCCCAGGTCCTGGCATCCAGAACTCGCAACACGCCGTGCTCCACCTCCATGCCGGTGAGGACCTGGGCCCAGAGGAGAATCCGCTCCGGGTCGCCGGCCGGCGCGACGTTGATTCATTTCATTCAACCCCCCCACCCCGTCTTGAAACGAATCGGACGAAAACGAATCGGTGAAACGAATGA
>CAZFGM010001065.1:0-1943 GCA_964518515.1 uncultured Alcaligenaceae bacterium
GAGCCCTACCATCACGAGGCTTGCCTTGCTTTCCGGGCAGCAAAGATTTACATTTTCTTCATTCATTCAACAAGAACAAGGTAAAAAAGGTAAAAGGCCCTTGACAAATGAACACTTGTATCCTATACGATTTGAAGAGGTAAATCGGTGTCTGATCCGCATCGCGTTTATGAAATTCGCTGCCCCGTGCACGGTTTTATTACCCTGAATGATTGGGAATGGGAGATTATATCCCAGCCCGCTTTTCAGCGGTTGCGGCGCATCCGGCAATTGGCCTGGACGGACCAAGTTTATCCTGGGGCAATGCATACGCGGTTTGAGCATTCCCTTGGTGTCATGCATGCTGCCACCCGCTTGTATGAGGGTATTGTGAGCCGATCGGCCGATTTGTTGAGGTCGGAATTGGCTTACGACCCAGTGGGCCTTGAACGCGACAAAACGTTGGTTCGCTTGACCGCCCTGCTGCATGACGTGGGCCATGGGCCCTTCTCTCATGCGGTGGAGGATCTCATGCCGGCCCAAGCGAACGGCAGTAAATACCAACATGAGGATTATTCGGCGGCCATCATTCGCCACAAGTTGCGCGATGTTATTGAAAACCACCAGCTGAGCCAAAACAGCGGAATCAAGGTCGAGGACATTACGGCCCTGCTGGAAGGAAAACCCGAGGCCGGGCGGCGTATTTTCTGGCGCGAGTTGATAACCGGACAGATGGACGCCGACCGGATGGATTACCTCTTGCGTGATTCCCTGCATCTAGCTAGGCGTGGATTACGGACGGTTCGATTGGCGGCGTTTGCTGCACACCATTGAAGCCATCCCAGGAGGTGAAGGCCAGGCTTTGCGCCCGGGCGTTAATGAAGGTGGCTGGCACGCCGCGGAAGCCCTTTTGTTGGCACGGTATTTCATGTTCACGCAGGTCTATTTTCACAAAACGCGGGTGGCCTTCGACCATCACCTCCGCCAAGCGCTGGCGGAATTACTGCCAGGGAGGCTCTTCCCCAGGCCCGAAGGGAGCGAATTGGGCGATTTTTTGCGCTGGGACGATTGGAAAGTTTTTGGCCTGTTAGCCGAGGGCAAAGCCGGTGAACATGGACAAAGGTTGGCACAGAGAAATCATTATCGAGAAGTTCACCACACTCCCGAGGTTCCCAAGCCCAAGGATTTGAAAGAACTGGAGCGGGTTCGGTCCAAGATCGGTTCGCTCCTGACCGCTGAGGAGAACGCCGAGAAATCCTGGTATAAGCTGGGAAAAGAGGACATTCCCGTGATCGGTCAGGTTGGCGTCCGCAAAAAGGTGAAAACGTTGTCCAAATACTCATCCTTCGTGGCCGGCATGAAACCAATTCGTAAAGTGATGGTTTATGTCCGGCCCGAAGATGCCGAACTCGCCCGGCAAAAAATAGGGTGATCAAGGAGGGACCACCATGAGCTGGGAAAAAAACTGGCTGGACAAAATCGGCTTGATCGCCGCCCTGGTGGAAAAAGCCCCGCAGCAAACCCTCGGCCGGACTGCCGTCATGAAGCTGGCCTATTTTCTCCAAGTCCTGAAAAATGTTCCCCTGGGTTACAACTTCCGCCTGCACACCTATGGACCGTTCGATGCCGATGTCCTCGACGATCTTTCTTACGCCCAAGTTTTCGGGGCCGTCACGGAAAAAACCATCCTGCAATCCCAGGGTTACCGTTATGAGATCAAGCCGGGAAAGCGCTGCGCGAAAGCACAAAAAAAGAGCCAGGATTGGCTTGATCGTTACCAAGATTCCCTGATTTGGGCGATTCAAGAGTTTGCATCTTTTAAAGCTCCAGCTTTGGAGGTTTATTCCACCATTATTTATGTGGACCGCGAAAACGCCAAACAGAAAAAGTCCGTTTCCCTTGAAGAATTAGCCGGCCAAGTGCGAAACATTAAGCCGCGTTTTACCCAGGCCTATGTTTTGCGA
>CAZFGM010001066.1:0-1929 GCA_964518515.1 uncultured Alcaligenaceae bacterium
TTTGGCCAGGCCCGAATCCAACAGGGCTTGCTAAAAAACCTCCGGGGGGATAACCTTGCTCAAACCCTCCAGCCGATCCAGAATGTTGCCCGCAATCTGCGTCGGCTCCAAGCAGCTTCCTTGCCGCGTCATGTCACAGCCTCCTTGAGACCTCGGTTTGGGAAAAACACAAGGTATCATAAGGCTGTGACTTGCGCTAAGACGAACGGTATTGGAATTAGACCAGAATTTGCGACATTGGGTGAGGTGTCAAGCCACCGCACTCCAAAGATCGATTCGCCACTGTTTGAAAATGGGAGATCCCGCATGCCGGCCTTGCACCTGACCACGTTTACCTGTGACGTGACTCCTCCGTTGGGCCATCCGCTGTGCGGCGGTTGGATCGAGCCGGTCCGCGGGGTGGACGATCCGCTCAAGGCCCTGGGCGTGATCTTGCTGGGCATGGGCCAGCCGGTGGTCCTGTGCGCCGTGGACTGGTGCGCTTTGCGCAACGAGGCCCATGAAGCCTGGCGTCAGGCCCTGGCCAAGGCCACTCACACCGTGGCCCAGCGCGTGGCGGTGCACTGCGTCCACCCGCACAACGCCCCCTTCGCGGACGTCGGAGCCCAGCGGCTTTTGCAAGCGACCGCGAAATCGGCCCCGTCGCTGGACCTGAAATGGTTCGACCGGGTCGTCGGTCAGGTCGCCGCCGCAGCACGGGCTTCGTTGAAACAGACCACCCGGTTCACGCACGTCGGCACCGGTCAGGCCCGCGTGTCGGAAGTCGCGTCCAACCGCCGCATCGTCGGCCAGGATGGCCGCGTCCGCGCCACCCGCACCAGTGCCACGCGCGATCCCAAGGTCCGTGCCGAGCCGGAAGGCCTCATCGATCCCTGGCTGAAGACGCTGAGTTTCTACCATGGCGATCAGCCGCTGGCCGCCTTGCACTACTATGCCACGCATCCGATGAGCTACTATGGTGACGGCCGGGTCTCCAGCGATTTCTGCGGCCTGGCCCGCCAGCGCCGCCAGCAGGACGACGCCAGGGTCTTCCAGGTTTACTTCACCGGCTGCGCCGGCAACATCACCGCCGGCAAATACAACGACGGCAATCCCAAAAACCGGCCCGTCCTGCGCGATCGCATTTACGACGCCATGATCGCCGCCTGGAAGGCGACTCGTCGCCAGCCGATTCAGGAATTCGCCTGGCGCGTCGCAGCGGTGAAATTCCCACCGCGCAACGAAAAGTCGTTCTCGGCCGAGGAAAGCCGACGGACCATGAACAACCTCAAGCTAAGCGCCGCCCGCCGCAACAACGCCGCCTTTCAGCTGGCCTGGCTCGAACGCCAGATTCGCCCTATCGATTTAACCTGCCTCGATCTCGGCCCAGTCCAGGTTCTGCACCTGCCCGGCGAGCCGTTCATCGAATACCAGCTCCGCGCCCAGGAGCTGCGCAAGAACAGCGTTGTCTGCGTGGCCGGCTACGGCGACGACGGCACCGGCTACATCCCCACCGCCGGGGCCTATCTGCAAGGCGGCTACGAGCCGACCGTGGCCCTGATCGGACCCAAGAGCGAGGCGATTTTGCATCAAGCGATGGGGAATTTGCTGCGCGGCCAGGCGAAAAAGTGAGGACTACATGCGTTGGGTGGGTTTTCTTGGAATTATTTTGGATAAGGTTGCTGGCTGATATTATCGAGTGAAATCCCGGTTGATTTGGAGTAGAATTTACAGAAATAAACCTGGCCTGCCGGAATTAGTAAAAGACCCTTTGGTTAATGTTTGCCTTCGCCTCGCCTGGTTTGAATCTTTGCCACATGCTCCTCCGGTTTTGCGCGACCAGGAAGGAAGCCTGAAGAGAGAAGAAGGTGGCTTTATTTAGAGACTGTAGCAACACTATTGGGATGGCAGCCCCCTTCAGGGGGTTTTCCGCGCCAGCGGTTAAGGCCC
>CAZFGM010001067.1:0-1928 GCA_964518515.1 uncultured Alcaligenaceae bacterium
CACGAGAGGATCGCGGAACGGGCGTCCTGTCAGCTTGTCGGCCAGCTGCCGCGCCGCATCCTCGCGATTGCGAAAAAGCATAGCCAGCTCCTGGTGGGCAATCAGCCGTCAGCCGTCAGCAATCAGCCGTCAGCAATCAGCAGTCAGCAATCAGCAGTCAGCAATCAGCAGTCGGCATTCAGAAATCAGTAGGACTGTTTGCTGACTGCTGACTGCTAACCGCTGACTGGTTTCTTAGCTCAACTCGCCCACCTTGAAGTCGGCCCCAAGGGTGATCGCCGTCAAGATCCCAAAGATCTTGCGCGCTGACTGGATCGGGTATTCCACGACATCCACCGCGGCCTTGGTCCCCTCCAACATCAGGAACCGCCACAGCACGCCGGTGGTCACGGCCCCGTAGACTGCCGACTCAGGTAACTTCTGCTGGTTATTGAACTTCTGAGCGGCAACCATCTCGGCCAGACACTGGGGAATACCCGCCACGATGTTCTCGTTCTTGGCCTCCACCAGCACGCAAACGGGCGCTGTCAGGGCCAGCTGCTCCGGGCTGCGGGCCAGAATGTAGTCACATCTCCCCTTCAGCCCGGCGGCCTCGTCCACCGTGAAGTCGATGCCGGAGAACAAGCTGACCCGGTCCCGGTGGAGAAGCTTGAACTCGACTAGAAACGGCGCGATCACCAACTCCGAACGCGCTTTTTCGGTGTTGACGTTCACCGCCAAGGGCAGGTACCGGGCCAGGGTCTGGGTTAACACGGGAGGCAAGTCGGCCTCCGGGGTATCGGCGAAAAGGTCAATGGCCTCGCCGATGGTGAGCCGGAAGCGCTGTTTCAGTTCCGCAAGAGTAAAATCGCTATAGGCCATGGTCGTCCTCGAATCGTACCTTCGCGGGCTTGTGGGTTATTCGAGAAATCCACATGGACATTTTCCTCCCCGTTTCCCTGTGATCTTTAGTTTAACTCGCCCACCTTGAAGCGGACGAACTTTACCGGGGTCAAGCCGGCGGCCCGGAGCAGGTCGCCCACCGTCTTGCTCTTGGTTTCGTCCTTGACGAAGATCTGGTCCACCAGGACGTTGTCGGCGAACCAGGTCTTGAGCTTGCCCTCGACGATCATTTCGAGGATGTTGGCCGGCTTGCTTTTGTTCTTCGGGTCGGCGGCGATTTGCGACAGGGCGATCTCCTTTTCCTTGGCGACCAGATCGGCCGGCACGTCGTCGCGGCGCACGGCCATCGGGTTCATGGCCGTGATGTGCACGCACACGTCGCGCAGCACCTGCGGGTCGGGCTTGGCGCCCTCGACCTGAAGGAGCACGCCGACCGTGCCGTCGTGGTGGACGTAGGCGCCGGTCAAGCCGGTGAGGCGGACCAGCCGGGCGGGCTTCATGTTTTCGCGAATCAGGCCGACCACCTCGCCGATGCGGTCGTGGACGGTTTTCTTCGGGTCATCGATGAAGGGCTGGGCCAGGAGTTGTTCGACGGAGGCCGGGTTGTGCAGGGCGACCTGGCGGGCCAGCTGGTCGGCCAGCTTGACGAAATGCTCGCCCTTGGCGACCGGGGCGCTTTCGCAGCGCATCTCGAGGATGGCGCCGACCTTGTTGTCGAGATCGACGTAGGCGGCGATGCGGCCATCGGCGGTTTCGCGCGTGCCTTTTTTCACCTGAATGTCCTTGCTTTTTTTGCGCAGCTCCTCGATGGCTTTTTGCATGTCGCCGTTGGCCGCGGTGAGTGCGGCCTTGCAATCCATCATGGGCGCGTTGGTCAGGTTGCGCAATTTCATGACGTCGGCGGCGGATATGGACATGGCCTTCATCCTTTGACAAATTCGAGACCGGGGGCGGAAATCAAATCCGAAATTCGAATATCGAAATCCGAAACAAATTCGAAATCCGAAATTCCAAATAAGAAAAAAAAAACCATCGTTTCGGATTTT
>CAZFGM010001068.1:0-1924 GCA_964518515.1 uncultured Alcaligenaceae bacterium
GTAGGATAGGCTTCCAGCCTGTCCCAATTGGCCGATCTTGCCAAAGCTCGGTGGTTTGGGCGACCTAGGGGACAGGCTGGAAGCCTATCCTACGACATTCCAGATAGCCTCTGAAACCTACCCGGACGGAGTGCGCGCTCGCTCGGCCCGAGAGATCCAAGGCCTGACAAGGTAAACAAGGGAATCCATCGTGCCCGACGCCGCCGTGGTTCTGGCCTCCCCCTTTGTTCCTGCGCCTGCCTTGAAGTCCGTGGGAAAAAAAAAGGGGACTGGCTCTTCCTGGCCGCGGTTTCGGTTGTGGGGTCCGTTGCTGGTGCTCCTTGTGGAAGTGGCGGCGCTCACGCCCGTCGTGGAATTTTCGGGCGGACCGATGGCCTACGTTGCCAATGCGCGGGTGTGTTCGGGCCTGTTGTTCGCCGCAGTGGTGTTTCTTTTTCTGGCCAGCAAAAAATTCAGCCGCTTCGAAGTCGGTGCTTCTTGGTGGGGCCGAGGCGCGTTGTGGTTGGCCGCCAACCTGGGCCTATTCGGCCTGCTGTTCGGCGCCACCCTTCACCAGGCCAATTCCCATCCAGGCAGCGTTGGCTGGATAGTTGCGGCCGGATGGACCTTGTTGGCCCTGGGAGTGGGCCTGACGGCTGTGCTGGCCTTTTTCCCTTTCCGCCCGGTGTTGGCCTGGGTGAAAAAATGTCGCGTACAAATGGGAACAGCTCTGGGCCTGGGGATGGCGCTGATTTTACTCGCGCCCTGGGCCCAGGGTTTCTGGGCCAACCTGCACCGGCCGGCGGTGACTCTCAATCGCTGGCTGCTCCAATGCACCTACCAGGACAGCCTCGCGGAAATCTCGCGCGAAGGCTGGCCCGTGCTGGGCACGCGCCGCCTGCTGCTGCTGGTCACGCCGCAGTGCTCCGAGCTGGAAGCGATCGCCGCCTTTTGGCTGCTGGCCGCCGCCGTGGTCGCCACACGCTGGCGGGAACTGCGCAAAGGGCGGGTTGCTTTTTTCCTGGTGCTGGGGACAGGATTGCTTTACGTGCTGATCGCGCTTCGCATCTTTGGCTTGCTGGTCCTGGGCATGCACGTGTCCCCGAAGGTGTGCGTGGCTGTGGCCCATTCCCGCATCGGCAGTATCCTGCTGGTCGGAATAGCGGCGGGCCTGTTGGCGCTTGGTGGGCGCTGGTGCCGTCGCGCGGCTGGAGCCTGCCCGGGTTAACGGGACCTGTCCGGACAAGTTTCTGGACTCGCCCGCCTTTGCCAGCGGGCACGCTCCGCGGACAACCAAAACTTTTTGTCTTCTCATGAAAGGGGGATCATTCACTGGCTGACAATTGCGCCCAATCGAGGTAGTGGAAGCAATCGGGTGGCCCAATTTTGCGGTCACGTAATTCAAGAGAACTTACCCATTTCCTTTCCCTGCGGATGCCCGAAGAAAGTGACGACCAATGATTTGGAACAGTTTATCGTGCACTCTGAAGAGGCCGATCGGCCTCTTCGCCTTGGCGCTGCTAAGTGCGGTTCTAATGGCGGGGCCGGCGTCGGCGGACGTAGTCATGAATCTGACTACAGAGTTCTCCGGCGGCGCTAACCCGGCCGGCAGCCCCCCCTGGCTCCGCGCGACGTTCAAGGATGATGGGCTGGGAGGCGTCAATTTGACCCTGGATAATTTGCTCCAGGGGCCGCTAGAGTTTGTAGACCAGTGGTTTTTCAATCTAAACCCCGCGTTGACTTTGTCCGGCTTGGGGATCACCCACACGGGAGGTGCTCAGTTGAAAACGGGGGGGGGTATTTCAGTAGGGCCAGCGGATTCCTACATGGCGGATGGGGATGGTAATTTTGATATCAAAATCGAGTTCCCCCCACCTCCGGGAAGCTTTGCTTCTAAGTTCACTGGCGGCGAGACCGCAACCTTCCACATTACCTACACAGGCTC
>CAZFGM010001069.1:0-1923 GCA_964518515.1 uncultured Alcaligenaceae bacterium
GTCACCCTGGTCAGCGAAGCCGAGGCCAACCTGTACCGCAGCTTCTGCCCGGACGAGCTCAAGGCCGCCGGCTACGTCTTCAACGTCGGCGTCGAGCCGGAGCACTTCCTCGTCACCCGCGCCGCCGACGGCCGCATCGCGCCTTGGGACCCCGCCCGCGTCGATACCCTGGCCAAGCCGTGTTACGATTTCAAAGGCCTGGCCGCCGCCTGCGATTACCTGCGCGACATGAACGACGCCCTGGCCAAGCTCGGCTGGGGCGTCTACCAGGCCGATCACGAGGATGCCAACGCCCAGTACGAGATCAACTACAAGTACGCCGACGCCCTGATCAGCGCCGACCGCTTCATCTTCTTCAAGATGCTGGCCGGCGAGACCGCGCGTAAGTACGGCGCCGTCGCCACCTTCATGGCCAAGCCGTTTTCCGACCGCACCGGCTCCGGCGCCCACATGCACTACCACCTGGCCGACGCCGAGACCGGGAAAAACCTGTTCACTCCTTCTTCCGAGCCCGACGCGCAAGCAAGGGTTCCGCAGAGCGCCCTTGCTGGCGGGTCGGGCTCAGGACGGGGAACAGCAGAGCCCGACGCGCAAGCAAGGGTTCCGCAGAGCGCCTTTGCTGGCGCGTCGGGCTCAGGACGGGGAACAGGTGGGGGTGATCCGCGCGGCCTGGGCCTGTCCGAGCTCGCCTACCACTTCCTCGGCGGCGTCCTGGCCCACGCCCGCGCACTGTGCGCCGTCACCTCGCCCACCGTCAACTGCTACAAGCGACTGCAGATCGGCCAAGGCCTGTACAGCACCCACTCCGGCTACACCTGGACGCCCGCCTACATCACCTACGGCGACAACAACCGCACCCAGATGATCCGCACCCCCGACGCCGGCCACGTCGAGGACCGCACCGTGTCCGCCGCCTTCAACCCCTACCTGGCCTTCGCCGCCTATCTCGCCGCCGGCCTGGACGGCATCCAGCGCCAGCTCTCGCCCGGCGAACCAAACCTGGGCAACCTGTACGAGATGAGCCTCGAGGAAATGGCGCGCCGCAAGGTCCGCGTCCTGCCGCAGAGTCTGCCCGAAGCCCTGGACGAGCTGGAGCGCGACGCGGTCATCCAGGCCGGCCTAGGCCCGATCTATCCCGAGTTCTTGAAGCTCAAACGCATGGAATGGAACGATTATCACCGCCAGGTGTCGGCGTGGGAGGTGGAGCGGTATTTGACGATGCTGTAAAAACCCTAAAAGAGGTCACGAAAAATGAATGGAAACGTCAGCCAAGCATCAAAAGCCTCAAAGAAAATACTGTGGATTGCCCTGGTTAGCGGGTTGGCCTTGTCTTTGGGTGTGGTGGTTTTTTTACTCTTTTTTTCGGGCAAGCCCAGCACTGAGTCAACCAGCCCGCCGGTTGGAGGGCAGCCAGTTTCACCCGCGGAACGGGAAAGAAGGCTCAACTTGGCGCGGGCAAATGAACGTAAAATCATTCAGGCTTTGAAACCAAAAGCCAAAGACTTTGGAGAGAAAAGTACCCAACTTCTGTCCTTCAAGGTCAAACATGACAGCCGCTTCACCTTTTCACCCGATGGAACCAGGTTGGCGATTGGAAAACAGGGAGGGGAAATTGAGATACGCAATCTTTTTACAGGTGAACCAATCCAGGTTCTGCCTGGTAATAAAAAACGAGTTGGGGATTTGGCCTATTCACCGGTCGGAAATTTATTGGTTTCTCTGGGAAGACCGACGATAGATGAACCCCCAGGAAATCCCAAAAGTGTTATCTTCTGGAATTCGGAGACCGGTAAACGGAGAAATGAATTCTGGGTTCCGTGGGCCTACTCTTTAGCTATTTCTCCGGACGGGACCAGATTTCTATTAGGAACCCGTCTTTCGCGTAACGAAATCTGGCAATAATATTTTTCCCAGGCCCCCCGG
>CAZFGM010001070.1:0-1182 GCA_964518515.1 uncultured Alcaligenaceae bacterium
ATCCGCCTTGGGTCCAACCCGGCTGAACCAGCGATCAAAACCCGCCAGGCCGTTTGCTTCCATGCCTTGGGCAACCGCGAAGGAACTGAACGCGCCGTAATGGCCAAGGTTTCTCGACAAGGCCAGAACGGCGGCCAGGTGGTCCAGGGCGGCCCGGTCGTCGCCCCGGTTTTGCAGTTGTAAAGCGCGAGCGGCGAAGGGATACGTCATGAGTCGGCAATCCTGCAATATCCCCAAGTTGGAATCAATACGAAGAGTGCGCGGATCCAGGATCAGGCCGAGGGGCAATTTCGCCGCCGCGTGAAGATGGTCGGCCCAGGGCTTGGCAAAAAGTAGATCCAACCACATGCCAAGCTCGCCTTCTTGCCCGGGCCAGCCATGGGTCAGGACTTCATTACACAAGTCCTCGTAATAGAGGCGATGGCCATCGGGCGGGTTGGGCATGGTGGGAAACAACGGCCGGACGGGAAGTCCCAGCTTGGCGTTGACTTGATTCCGATGCTCCCCATATTCCTTGGCGGCCTGGCGAATCAGTTCCCCCGCCTTACTTTGGGCCGCGCGTTTCAGGCCGGCTTCATAGGCTTGCATGTCAAACGCCTCACCCACGTCGGGTACCTCAACCGCGCGATACCAGAGGCTGCCCGTCAGCAAAGCCGACGCCAACAGCCCGCACCCGATCATACCCCCCTGAGGCCGGCCCGTATTCATTCTTCCTGAAAACCAGGGTCCCACGGCGAGGCGGGCCGCGACCAGCAAGAGCAAGGGAATGGCTAGAATTGGCCAAAGACTCGGAAAACCCAGGAGCATCGAGGGCAGCCACAAGCCCATGACGAGGAGGCAAGTTCCTGTCGCCACGGCAGCGGCCACGATGGTTTTGCGAAACAACAAGGTGAAAAATTGCCCGAAGCAAAAACCATACAGAACCCATATCCCCGCAAGAAGCCCGACCCGGCCTTTCATGGGCCTAGCCAGAATACCCCACAGGCGATCGGAGGTTTGACCTGGCCGGGCGGTAGACACGTCCAGAAGCAAGGCCAGGCCCCATTGCAGCAATATCAGGGCTATGGCCGCGCTCCCCCAGAAGAGCGTTTTGACCAGCCACACCTTTCCCGGCGGCAGGCGTTGGGTCCCCAGGAAATGCTCCTGTTCGCTATTCTGTTCCGGGGCAAATACCATGATCCC
>CAZFGM010001070.1:1192-1921 GCA_964518515.1 uncultured Alcaligenaceae bacterium
CAAACCAGGCCCACCGCTAGTGTCGTCGCTGGCCAAAAAATCACCGGAGCCAGATGAATCAGCAGCCCCGCCAGACCGCAAACCACCAGGCCGCCAAGGAGGATGGGCCGCCCTTGGCAATAACAGAGCCAAAACAGGACATCCCAGGTGGATGGAATGTCCCTCTGGCGCGCGGCCCGCACCTGGTCGGGTTCCGCATACCGCCGCCAGGATACGTAGCCGGCGACCAGGGCCAGGCTCGAGTGCACGGCGACGTCCACCCCCGCAGGACAGAGCAGGGAAAGGACCAGGATTCCCACTTCAAAAAGAATGCCCAGCAACACGGCGGCAAATACTTTCTGGCAATAGGCGCCGCCGACCATGCCCCACAGCAACGCCTCCAACCCCAAAAGGACAAAGGTGGGCAGAGTCCACGATCCGAAACGCAAGACCATCATCAATCCCGCCAGGAACAGCGCTTGGGCCAGCGTGAGGACAATGCCGGCGGCCAGTTTGCTGTGCCACAACGGCGTTCGCCGGGCCGACAGAACATCCAGAAAGGCCAGGGTGCCGGTCTCTTTGTCCCCGGCCAGGAGCAAGGCCCCACAGACCACTCCTTGGGCCAGGACCAGGCTAATGACCAGGCCGACGAGGGAAAAACGGGTGTTGAAATCCTGATGGGCTTGCCAAATTCCTCCGGGAGCTAACCCTTCGCCAAGCCCCACCACCAGCACCACCGCCAAGAGGGCG
>CAZFGM010001071.1:0-1916 GCA_964518515.1 uncultured Alcaligenaceae bacterium
CGTACAGGAGATGGCGGAAATAACGGCGCAAATCATGGGTAAAGATCGACTGCCATACGGCAGCGCGTAGGCGGGCGACCGGCCGGGATCGTCCGAAGATTTTCGCGTCGATCAAGTGGAAGGCCCGGCGAATCTGAAACAGGCCGGCCAGGCGTGCCTCCGCGGGGACCTCCTTGATCGACGCCGGAGCCAGATAGTGTTGGAACGCGCGGGCAAACGTCCCGAAGAAATTGATGCGAACGCCGCGGGGTCGATTCTTGGCGGTGGTCGCCGGCCCTTTCGTTTCCCTCTGGCCAAAGGCATCCTCCAGGGTCTTCAGCAACTGACTGGAATAGCGGAAGTAGAGGACAAAAAGGACAAGGTCTTGATAAAGGGGACGATCGTGGTCGGAGATCGCTATGCCGGTTGTCAGCCGTTCGCGGCATACCTCAAGCAATGCTTCCGCCCTTTGGAGCAGGATGGGGATGTTGGGCCGTTCCGATCCTCCTGGGGGAGGATAGGCGAGTTGTCGTAAAGGAACGTTTTTCTTCTTCACTTCATCGGGTAAATCGATGGCCAGCGCCGCCTGCTCATACTGAGCCACTTCATGCAGGTGAAAAGGATTGACATAGGCCCGCTGACTGAGGACCTGGGCAAAGACCCTTTCGGATTCACGGAATAGCATGGCCAAACACCTGAACATTTTTTGTACATAATCTAAACATAGAATGTCATATCTTTCCCTAAAAACAAATCAATTGCTCACTAGGGTATCTTTTGCAAATCATTTTGTATTTTTGAGTTGTGGAATTATTTTCCCAGTGGCACGGAAATTGTTTAAGTAAGGTAATTGTCACGACCACAACCTATTCTTCAGGAGCATTCGCATGACTTTTGGCCACCAGCCTCTGTGCGGCTCGATCCTGGCTTGCCTTCTCGCCTGCCCCTTTTGCGGCGGCTGCCCCAGAACGGCTGCCGGGCAGGGATTTGGCGGCGACAAAAAACAGATCCCTGAATTCCGGCTCAAGGACACCGCCGGGCGCGACGTCGCGCTAAGCGACTTTGCCGACAAGAAGGCGGTAGTCGTGGTGTTCATCGGCACGGAATGTCCGCTGGTCAACCTGTACGTGCCGCGGCTGGTGGACTTGCACCGGGATCTCGCCTCGCGCGGTGTCCAGTTCATTGCAATCAACAGCAACAACCAGGACTCCGCCGAAGCTATCGCCAAACACGCCAAGGACCGAAAAATTCCCTTCCCCGTGTTGAAGGATGACGACCAGAAAGTGGCCAACCTGTTCGCGGCCGAGCGCATTCCCGAGGCGTTCCTCCTGGACGGCACGGGCGCGGTCCGCTACCGCGGCCGGATCGACGACCAGTTCGCCGTCGGGGGCGCCGCCCGGCCGCAGCCAACGCGGCACGACCTGGCCGAGGCGATCAAAGAGGTCCTGGCGAACCGGCCTGTCAGCGTGCCGCGGACCCAGGCCGCGGGCTGCTTGTTTACCCCCGTCAAGCCGCCCGCGGTCTCCGAGCCCGACGCGCCTGCAAGGGCCCTTGCTCGCGCTGCGGGCTCGGAAAAGGTGGAAGAGGGGAGAACCGAAATCACCTACGCCAAGCACGTGGCTCCACTCCTGCAAAAGCACTGCCAGGAATGCCACTGCCCCGGCCAGGTCGCTCCGTTTTCCCTGTTGACCTACAAGCAAGCCCGCAACTGGTCCGCGATGATCGGCGAGGTGATCCGGGAGGGCCGCATGCCCCCTTGGGGCGCCGATCCCCGCTATGGCGAGTTTGCCAACGACCGCCGCCTCCCCGAAACCGACCGCAAGATACTGCTGGCCTGGATCGACCAGGGTTGCCCCAAGGGAGACGACAAGGACCTGCCCCCGCCGCGCCCGATTCCCCAGGATTGGGCCATCGCCAACCCGGACCTGGTGCTGTCG
>CAZFGM010001072.1:0-1916 GCA_964518515.1 uncultured Alcaligenaceae bacterium
ACAGGCCCACCAGCAGCAGCGCCGCCACGATCAGGAACACGCTGAAGGCCAGAAAGAGCATGCCGAAGTCGGTCGAGCCGGCTCCTGCTTGCAGGGCGCGCTGTCGGACCGGATCGAAGACGAAGCCGCCTTGGTCGGGGCGCAGGGCGGCCTGGATTCCTTCGCGGAGAATTTTCTCCGCCCTGTCCAAATCGCCTCTGTCCTCGGGTGCAAGGCGGATGGACGTGACGGCCCCGAAGCGGTTTTTCCAGAGTTCCTGACCGCGCTGCAGGGCGATGTAAGCCCGCGGCGTGGTGCGGTAACGCTTCCAAAACTGATCGTCGGCCGCCTTGACACGCTGGCGGTCGAAGGGGAAAGGCAAAGTTCTTGGGTCCCAATTGGCGAAATCCAATTTGTCGGTGATGCCGGGAAACTCCGGCGTGAGAAAGGGGTCATCGGCTGCGTCGCGCAACGGGATGGTTTCCCGCAGGCGAAAAGCCGCCTGGTGCTTTTCCAGCTGGCCCTGGGCATCCGGCAAAAAATACTCCAACGTGACTTTCCCCTCCCAGAACGGATAGGTCCCCGCCAGGGCCCAAGGCGACCCCAGGCTCAGGCAGGCCAGCGAGGCGCCCAAGGGCGTGCGCTCCGCCAGAATGATCTCGTTGGGGCCAAGCGGCGGGGAGTCGGGCGACTGAAAAGGGCCCAGCGGAGCGGCGGCCCGCGCATCCAGAGCGGCCACTACGGCATACGGGAACTTCCGAACCCCGTCGTGGATCGTATCCGCCAGATGGACCAGCGTGATGGCAAAGTGCAACTCCGGCTGTTCTCCCCGGTGAACACGACGTTTGAAGATCAAAAACTGAACTGTGTCCACCACGGCCGGCTCCAGATACATCTGGTCACTTTCCAGGCTCAGGTAACCCCGGTGGCGGCGGTAAAACTCTTCGATCGCGGCCAGCGTCAATACCTTGTCTTTGCCCGCCATCCGGCCCAACTCCGGCGGTACCCGGCCGTTCCAGTGCGCGAACAGCAGCCGGTCCTGAACAGGGCGCTTGGGCGGGGTGAGATACTTCACCAGCGACCGGGCCCGATCGGCCGGCGTGCGCAGGTGCAGGTTCCAGTCGTCCAGGGTCAGGCGCTTGGCCAACGGGTCTGGCAGCGCGGCGCGGGCGCCCCCGGCCAGGAGGGCGTTAACCTTGCCCGCCAGGTTGAGCTGTTTTTGCAGCCAGCTCAAGGGGACGAAGACATTTCGCGGCGGTTCCGGGCTGGGCTTCAAAGTAAAATTGCCCAAACCACTTTCGGACACTTCGCCCCGGACTTTCACTACCCGCCGCTGGATGACGTCCCGTGGCTTGCGTTTGCCGATCAACGATTCCCGTGGAATGTTTTCCGCTTTTTGCACGTACAGCGTGATTGTGTCACCTGCGCGAGCGCCCAGGGATTGGGCCAGAGTGCGATTGACAAGGACTTGACCTTCCGCGCCAATTTCTTGCGACTTTAACCAGAAACGATCGTCCACCCCCAGGATGGTAACTTTTCCGAGGCGGCGCAACTTGGGGCGCGCTTCCTCCTCGTCGGAATCATCGTCATCCTGAACTCTGGCCGGATCCGCTCCCAGAGCGACGGAGCCCTGAAGGAAGATGGCTGGGGCGATGCGTTCGGCGGGCAAGTCGCGCCCAAGGTCCTCTCGGAAAAACCGCGGGGCCACCAGGGCTTCTTCGACCCAGCCGAGCTGCTTTAGGGCCAGCGCCCGCAAGCTGCCGCGCAGCGAATCGCCGACCAGCAAGGCGCCGGTCAACACCGCCGTCCCCACCGCCACGCCCAGCAACACCGCCAGGTTGCCGCGCCAGTGATAGGTCAGGTTCTTCCAGAGCAGCCGGGTCAGGGTCATCAAGTCATCCTGGCAGAAAAATGGGCCAATGACCAGCCCCGGAGGG
>CAZFGM010001073.1:0-1913 GCA_964518515.1 uncultured Alcaligenaceae bacterium
TCATTGAGATGGACAATGCCCTGGATGTGGTGGATGTCGGCCACCATGTGTTTGAAATCCGGGTCCAGCTCCTCGAAAAACTCTTTCTTGGACATGTGAATCAACGCGAACGCCTCCAGAAGATAGGGCCCGGCCTCCTTGCGCTTATCGAGCACGTCGTAGATGAGAGCGAGCTCGCCGCAGGTGCGAATCACGATGCGGCGGTATTCCAGGCTGCGCGGATTCTCTTGCATGAGTTTTTTCTGAATCGGATAAATGGCCTGAAAAGCCTTGAGCCGGTCGGTGGTGTCCAGGGTGCGGGCCCACTTGGCGAAATTCTCCATGACCGGGGCGGCCTGCACGAGGAGTTGCATCAAGTCCTCGACTTTGGTGCGCTCTTTCTGGGCGTCGGCGGCATTCTGGCGGGCGCTGGCGGCATGGTCCAGGGCGGTTTGCCGTTGCTTTTCTGTCGCGGCGGCCTCGTTCTCCGCCTGGGCGCGTCGGCTGTTGGCCAACAGCCACAGGCTGAACATGCCGATCAGACTGGCCAGGATGACCCCGCCGAGGATTCCCAAGAGCCAGGCCTCGCGGCGATTTTCCCGGCACCACGTCCGCAGCCGCTGCGTCGCGCCGCGCAGAGGGGCAGCGATCGGCTGGCCGGCCCGGTAGTTGCGCAGATCGTCGGCCAGGGCTTGAGCGGACGGATAACGCTTGCCCGGATCTTTCTGCAGGCACTTGAGGCAAATGGCTTCCAGCTCGGGCGGGATGTGCGATTGCAAGCGGGACGGCGCCAACGGTTGTTCCTTGAGAACCTGCACCAGGGTGTTCATGGCCGTGTCGGCACGGAAGGGCGGGCGGCCGGTGAGCATTTCATAGAAGATCGCGCCCAGGGCGTACACGTCGGTGGCCGGGCCGAGAACGTGCGTTTGTCCGGCGGCCTGCTCGGGAGCCATATAGCTGGGGGTGCCGAAAACGTCGCCCGTTTGCGTCTGGGCCGAGCCGGCATCCAGGCATTTGGCCAGGCCGAAATCGCTGATCTTGGGCATGGTGTGGAGGGTTAGCAGCACGTTGGCCGGTTTCAAATCGCGGTGGATCACCTTGCGCTCGTGGGCGAAGTGGATGGCCTCGGCCAGAGTCTGCATGATGGCGGCGGCCTGGCGCGGCGGCAACGGCACGCCACCCAGCTTCTGCGCCAACGTGCCCCCTTCCACCAATTCCATCGAATAGTAGGGCCGGCCGTCCCGCTCGCCAACGTCGTAGATTTGCACGATGTTGGCGTGCTGCAAACGGGCCGCCGCCTCGATCTCAACGCGAAACCGCCCGAGCTCGCTGCCACCGGCCCTGGCCCCCGTCGAGATCATCTTGAGCGCCACCAGCCGCTTGGCCATCACCTGGTTGGCCTTGTAGACGATGCCCATGCCGCCCTTGCCCAGCACGCCCAGGATTTCGTAGCCCGGCACGGTTTCCACTGCAAAAGCGAATTCCTTGGTCGCGTCCAGGGCGGCGGTCACCGGCACCGCCGAAGGAAGGGTGGTATACGGGCCGGCCGGCTTCGCATCGGCCTTGGTTTGCAGGTCCTGATAGATTTGCACTAACCGGCTGGCCAGAGCCGGCCGTTCCGCTTCGGCAACCTCGTTCAGGAAATCTTCCAGACGCGGCTGATAACCTTGTTTCCAGGCCGTCTCGAACCGTTCACACACTTCATCCACTTTTCGGGAAGCAAGAGCCGGCTCAACGGGCTTCGCCTGGGGCACATTCATGGGCTGATCTCCAGGAAGGCAAGGGGTAACCGCCTGACGCAATTATCGCGGAAGGGCCTTGCGGATTCCAGGGAAGAGTGGGGGAAGGAGTAAGTTCTCAATAACCCTGGGGTGGTCGGGGATTTATTTGTCCGAGCCGGAAGCGTAAGCGACGCCCGAAGGCTTGGCGTGGCC
>CAZFGM010001074.1:0-1908 GCA_964518515.1 uncultured Alcaligenaceae bacterium
CCCTCCGCAACGTGGACCACACCAGCCGGATGACCCCGGTGCCGGGCGTCTTCGAAGCCCGGCCCAAGAACCGGTATCTCTACACCTGCGAGGAGGCCCCGAAGGTCAAGCTCCCGGGCAAACCCTACCTTGCCCTGCGGATCCGCAAGGCGTCTTGAGCAACGGCAGGCGAACGGCAGGCGTGTCGGTTCATTATTCGTCCGCTTCCTCCCCTTGCTGCCGGGAAAGCAGGCGGAAAATGAACTGCTCTGAAAATGAACCCGTCTAAGGCGCACACTTTCCACCTCCCCAATGGGGTTGATTCGGCATGGTCCGTTGCCGGCGTTCGCGGGACCGACGCACCACGCGGCTAGGCTGCCGGTTCCTGCGCTTGCAGCGTCACCTTGTGTCCCAGACGTTCCAGGCGGCGTACCAAGTTACGGGTCAGACGTTCCGTGTCCAGACGATCAAAGTAGTCGGCACCCAACTCGCGATAGGTGGTCTGGTCTTTCAACAGATGATAGATCATGACCAAGAGCGTGTGACCCAAGGCCACCAACGCCCGTTTCTTGCCCCGCCGACTGGCCAACCGCCGATACTGCGCTGAGAGGTACGTATGCTTGGTGTGGCTCGCCGCCCAGGCACATTGCACGAGCGTCGCACGTAACCAGCGGTTGCCCTTCGTCGTTTTGCCGCTCTGCCGCTTGCCGGCACTCTCGCGGTTGCCCGAACACATCCCCGTCCACGACGCCAAGTGTCCGGCGCTGGGGAACTGGTCCATGTCGAGGCCGATTTCCGCCAGGATGTTCTCGGCGGCACGCTCGTCAATCCCCGGGATCGTCGCCAACCGTTGCACCGCCTCCACAAAAGGGGACGGCAACACCTCCGCGATCCGCTCCGTCAGCCGGGTGATCAGACCTTCCAGATACGTCAATTCGTCCAGCAGCAAACGCAGCAAGAAGCGGTGGTGTTCCGTCACGCGTCCCTGCAAGGCCAGCCGTAACTGCGGAATCTTGACGCGCAACTTCCCCCGCGCCAACTCGGCCAACACCACCGGATCCTCTTGACCGGCGATGAGCGCCCGCAGCATGTCCCGACCCGAGACGCCCAGCACGTCCGTCGCCACCGAACCCAGCTTGATATTGGCATCCTCCAATACCTTCTGGATGCGATTGGCCACCGACGCCTTGGTGTGGATCAACTGCCGTCGCTGCCGCGTCAACTCGCGCAAGTGCCGCAGCGGCGTGTCCGGAACGAAACTGCCACGCAGCAGACCCAGTTGCAGCAATTGCGCGATCCACTCGGCATCCTTGACGTCGGTCTTGCGCCCCGGTACCTGTTTGATGTGCTGCGCATTGACCAACAAGATCTGGAATTGGTCTTCCAAGAGGTTCCAGATCGGCTTCCAATAGACCCCGGTCGATTCCATAGCCACGTGCGTGACCTCGTACTCGGCCAGCCAGTCCGCTAGTTCCAGCAACTGACTGGTCAGCGTGCCGAACGTGCGCGTCTCCTGTTGGACCTTGCCCTTGGCAGCGACGTGGCGTACACAAGCCACCACGGTATCCTTGTGAACGTCCAGGCCAGCACAGGTGGAATACAGAATGTCCATGCGCGTGTCTCCGGGAACTCTCTCCGGGAAGACAGCGAGCGGTTGAGCAATCTGCTCTTCGTGCTCTCCCACGGCGGGAGGCCACAGTTTCGGGTACGCGGCGCTATCCAGGCCAGACTGACACTCGGGCTCACAGCACCAAGTTAATTACGACCTTGTCCCGGAGAGAGTCGCCTTCCAGCATAACTCCTGCCGAGCCCCTTTTCATGGTTTCTGGGTGCCGCGAATGCGGCATGGCGACTGACACCGATTTGCACACACAAAAATGAACTGCTCTGAAAATGAACCCGTCTAAGGCGCACACTTTCCACCTCCCC
>CAZFGM010001075.1:0-1906 GCA_964518515.1 uncultured Alcaligenaceae bacterium
GTGAGGTCTAAAGCCCATCTTATCGCGGATCGCGTCGGGCAGGGCCTCCAAGATCCGGCTGTGGTCCTGTAAAATCCGGCTGTGTTCCATGAGAATGGCCTCGGGGTCACAACGGAGCTACCAAATGCCCGCGCCGTTATGGTAAAATAAAATCCCACGGATTTCGGTGCCCACGACTCGCATGCGGGGCGAAGGGATGCCCCGGCCGCGCATCTCTGGCGGGATATCCGCCCTGTTCCTGCTGCCCCACCCTGTCGCCAGTGCCGGTCAACCTGGTGGAGCTGAGTCCCAAGCCGGATTTCTATTATTTGCTGGCGTGGGGTTGTGATAAAGTGAGCCCGCAGCGCCAGCAAGGGCCAGCGGTAACCCTTGCTGGCGCTGCGGGCTCATTCAACCCATCGCCCCCGCAACCTCGAAGATGGAACGCTGTGGCACCTCACGATTAAAAAAGTCTAGCAGCCAAGAATGGATTAGCCCGGCCGCGTTATTTCTTGCCGGCAAACTCGCGGACGATGATCGCATACGCGCCCCGGCCGCGCTGCTGGTACGACGTGGCGATGAGCCGATAGACGCCGTTTGTTGACGGCGTGAAGACGATGCGCGAGTTCAGGTTTTCCTTGGAGATGTCGTCGTTTTCCGCCAGGACCGCTCCTTTGCCGTCTTCCAGACGCAACTTGGTGTCGAACTGCTTGCTTTGCATGTCGATGACATAAGCGTTGCCGAGGGTTAACTTTACTTCGTGGACCTGTTCTTTCGCCTCGCCTGTCAGGCTGCCCGTCAGAGCGGCTTGCCCGTGCCCGTCTTCCAGAGTCGTGAATTGTTCTCGAAACAATTCACACTGGCCTCTTTCCGCTCTCCCGCCTACTTTTCCAATTCAGCCAGCACTTTTTGGAACTCAGGCCGTGATCGAAGCAGCTCAAAGGCCGGGTTGCTCTTCAAGTTCTTAACTTCTTTATACCCAGCGCCGACTGCCAACTGAAGTGTTTCCATTGCCAGGTCGAGATACATCTTGCGTTGTTTTTTCTCATCGTCCGTGAGATTGTGTTTATCCTTCCCAACCAGCGGAACACAAAGAGCCAAGCTCTCGGCGACCTGAAAAAGTTCGACCGGTTGACCAACCGAAAGCTTTCGCGAGTCCAACAAAACCGTCACCGCATCAGCCGGGCGACCTACCTGCCGTAGGACGCCGGCAAGGAGCCTACAATGCGAGACAAGGAAGGTCCGGTATTGGGCGGCATCCCGCCCCTTGGCGGGTGCCAAACCAAGTGCCACGCGTTGATGGCGAATGGCCTGCTGGAAGGCCACAACGGCTTCTTCGCGACGCTCCTGTTTGGCGAGCGCCATTCCCATGCCGCGGAAAGCCATGGCTCTGCCATTATGAAAGACATAATTATCGGGATGCGCCTTGGCCAACTCTTCATAACACTTTTCGGTCTTTGCGAACGAGCGATAAGCGTCTAGAAACTTGTTGGTCTCGCCCTGGAGAATTCCAAGGTTGTTATAACTTTCGGCCAGCCCGGGTTTGAATTCGATGTCGTCTGGGTCGCTTCCTGTGAGGCTTTCTTGTAATTTGATGGACTTTTGGTAATAAACAACTGCTTCAGCTGCACGTTTGCTTTTGTGATGCACGTTCCCGATATTGTTATAAGCCTTGGCGAGGTTAATTTGAAACTTGCTACGCCCTGGGTGGTCCTGGACCAGACGATCTAAGATTTCAACAGCCTTGTTATAATAATTGAGCGCTTGTTCTTGGTTTCCTGATTTATCTTTGTGATTGCCAATATTGTGGTAACTCGAGGCGCGGTCAGCCTGGAGATCGATGTCTTGTGGCCTCGCAAGGCTCAACTGTTCTCGGATCTCGAGTGCTTTTTCGTGGAATGCAAGGGATTCCTGCCCTTCTGTCCGG
>CAZFGM010001076.1:0-1905 GCA_964518515.1 uncultured Alcaligenaceae bacterium
GCCCTGGACCTGGCCACGGGCAAAGACCTGTGGCGGCGATCTTTGGGTGGTACCGGGCGCTTTGCCGGCCAGGTGGTTGGGGCACCGCTCGTTCTGGATGAAAGCGTTCTCGTGGCCGACATCGACGGCCGGCTGTTCGGTCTGGAGCGAAAAACGGGGGCCATTCTCTGGCGCGGGCAAACGGAATCCGCTTTTTGGGCCGGCGGCCGGCGGAGCGGTTCCCACGCCTGGTTTGCCTCGACCGGCGGTCATCTTGTCGGCCTGGACCTGGACCGGCCCGCGGAAGCTCGCTGGCTACTGGATCTCAAGGCGCCCCTCTGGACCGCGCCTCTGGTTCATAAGGACAAGCTGTTTCTCGGCACCGATGATGGTTATCTGCTGTGCCTGAGCGGAACCAAACCATCCAATGACGTAACTCGACCCCCGGTGCAGACGAATCTCCGGTTCAAGCATCCGGCCCCGCGGCGCGGCGAATTGTTGCCGGAGTTTATCGGCACCGCCAGCGGCTTCAAATCCCAGCCGTTCGGGGGGCCGCCGCGCGAAAGCGACCTGCGCGGCAAACAATTGCACTTCACTTTCCAGCTCAAGCTCGAACGCGCGGGCAAAGGCCCCGACGGCAAGGACATCGCCCCCGGCCAGGAAATCCAGGTCGTCAGCCGGCCGCTCACCAATTACTTTGATTGGAATTGCAGTCCCACGTTCACGGGCCTGCCGCTGGATTGGAGCAAGAACCCGCGGCTGCGCGTGGTCGGGTCGTACGAGCCGCCGGTCCTGAATCCGTTTGCCGACGGCAAGACGCAGCCGCGGCCCCTGTGCGCTTACCTCATTCAGACCGAACCGAAATCTGTCCCAATGGGAAAAGGGAAGGTTGAAGATGCTTCCCTGGCGCCGCCGTACCACTGGCCGACCTGGTACGTCAACAACTGGGTCCATTTCCTGTGCGACATCTACGAAGTCGGTCACGACCGTTATTTCGCCAACACCGGCCACGTCAACTGGGGCTGGGATTATGTCGAGGAACGAACGATGGGCCAGTTCTTGCCGCGCGACGTCTGGGCCAAGGTCAAACCGCGCTATTACCTGTGGCGGGCGGTAAACGGCTTGCGCCAGGTCAAGGACCCGCGCACCGGCATCCTGCGCGGCGTGCCGACCACGCTCACCATTTATCTGAGCGGCGCCCACCACGATGATCCTTACCACAGTGAAAAGGACTTGCGCGCTCCGCCGCCCAAGGTGGCCCTGCACGCCGCCAAGCGGAAAGGGCCCGCTCCCTTGACGGTGAAGTTCCGTGCCGATCTTCCCAAGGAAGACAAAGCCATCTTGTGGGTGCAATGGACCTTTGATTCCGCCAAGGGACTGACGGTCGATTCCGTGGAGCGCGAACCCACCTTCACCTACCGCCAGCCGGGAACGTACCTGGTCAGCCTGACCGCCGTCTCGGCCGCCGGAACGGTTAGCCACGTCCATACCCGCATCGAGGTACAGAAAAAATAGCCCAAGCGGGGAAAATCCACCTATCCCGAAACCCGATCGCAAGCAGCTTGCGCCACCTGCCCCGCCTTGACCACGCCCCCTTGTAGCACGGCGATGAAGCGCGAGCGGTCATTGCCCCGCCGAAGAGGGTTCTATTTGTCCATTTCTTTGATTTTGCTTTTCAGCTCGCCGATCCGTTTCTCCGTCCCACGGATAAGCCGGTCGCGCACAAGGGGATAAATCTGGTCATTTTTCAGCAAAAATTCGAGCCAATCTTCCATCGGTTGCAAGGCACGGGGTTCGGCGATCTGGGCCAGGGCCCAGCAGGCTTCCAAAGGCACCAGGCCGCTGCCGCCGCTTTTCTCGTCCCGGTCCCTACCCCTCGAACGCACCGAGCTGCCGCCGCGGCGTGACGCGCCGACGAGCGCTGCC
>CAZFGM010001077.1:0-1902 GCA_964518515.1 uncultured Alcaligenaceae bacterium
GGGATGACCATGCCGAAGTCGAGGGCGTTGCCTTCGAACTTGGGCTGGACGGTGAAGGTTTCGGTTTTCGTGGCCGGGTCCCAGGTGAGGAACACTTTCTGGGCCGGCTGCAAGATGTCGGCGTTCTTGGCCGAGAAATAGCAGCAAGCGGCGTCGGCCGAGGAAGCCGCCAGCGCCACGACCGCCACGGCCAAAAACATCCGCGATCGGAAAAAGAGCATACGCGGGATCCTTTCACAATGAGAAACGATTGATCCAGAAAGTATTGTAATCTTCCGAAATCCCAAGCCCAGAAAAAAATCCGCATGTTACACAAGAATCGGGGAGAGGCGGCCATTCTGGTGAAAAAAGTCAGCGCTCGTAGCCGGCATTCGGGGTGTGGCACAGGCATAATCCTCCCGCATTCTGGCGAATGCGGCTACCAAACCGGCAGAATTGCAACTCGGGCAAACCGTAAGCCACGGCGGTCCCCATGGTGAGACACCGACCTATTGAGGTCGCACCAGCAACGCCAGGATCAAGCCCACCAGTCCGGCGAGGAGGACGCCGCCGGCGCCGATGCCGAGCAGGATCCAGTCGCGGCGGGTCAGGCCGGAGCGTTGTTGACTTTCTCCGGCGGGCACCAGCTCCACATCGACCTCGGCGAAGTTGGCGACAGGTACAGCCTGGGGCGTGGCTGGGCCCTGGACGTAGCGGGGATCGCGCGTGGGGGGCACCGGCGTTTCCTTGGTGCGCGGGGGGCGAGGAGGCGGGGGAACCAGGGCCGGGGGCTCCTGGCCGCCGGTTTCCAACCAGGTGAGAAACCGGCCCAGGTGGGGGCCCTCGTCGGCGGGCCGTACTTCGCTATCGGCCACCAGGAACATTTGCAGCGCCTGGGCCGCCCGCTCCGGCGTCGCATAGCGCTGCTGGGGCTTCTTGGCCATCATCCAGTTGAGAATCTGCTGCAGACCGTCGGCAATCGCCGGGTTGAAGTCCTTGAGCGGTTTGGGCGTCTCGGTGGCGTGGCGCACCATCTGGTTGAGGAGGTTTTTATCCGGAAAGGGCGGCTGGCCGGTCAGGGCGTGGTAGAGAACGCAGCCAAGGCTGTAGACGTCGGCGCGAATGTCGCTGGTGCGGGGGTCGCGCGCCTGTTCGGGGGCCAGGTAGTCGGGCGTGCCGAGCAGGACGCCTTCGCCGGTCAATTCGTCGTTGGCCTGCGGGGCGTTTTCATCGAACAGCTCGCGCCCCAGGCCGATGTCGAGGATTTTGACGGTGGCCCGCAGGGTGGAGTCGGCGGCGCCGCGCGCCGGCGCCGGCACCAGCATCAGGTTGGCCGGCTTCAGGTCGCGATGCACCATCCCCTGTTCGTGCAGGTGCCCGAGTCCGAGCAGGGCCTGGTGCACCAGGCGGACGGCCTCGGTGGCGGGCAAACGCTTGCGGCGCAAAAGGACCTCTTCAAGCGTTTCGCCTTCGAGATATTCCATGACCAGGTAATTCAGGCCGTTGGCCTCGCCGACCTGGAAGGAGCGAACGACGTTGGGGTGTTTGAGGCGCAGGGCCAGGCGGGCTTCGCGCTGGAAGCGGCCCAAAAGCTCGGGGTTCTTGGCCTTGGACGGCGGCAGCACCTTGATGGCCACCACCTGGCCGAGCGTGTGCTCCGCCCGGTAGACGCCGGCCATGCGGCCCTTGCCGATGCGTTCGAGAATCTTGTACGGGCCCAAAAAGAAGTTGTCGGCATGGCCCTTGAGCAACAGGGCGGCTTGGTATTCGGTGAGGATTTCGTTGGCGACGAGCCAGAGGGCAAATTTTTGCAGATGGCCAGCCCCCGCCTGGGCCTCTAGTTGCCAGCGCTGGTAGGCGGCCTTGACTTCCTCGGCTGTCAACAGCCGGCTGCGAATGAGCAAGCCGCACACATTTTCCACG
>CAZFGM010001078.1:0-1901 GCA_964518515.1 uncultured Alcaligenaceae bacterium
GGAGATGTCCCATGCCACGGGCAAAAGCGCAAGGAAACGGCCGGCTTGAAGAGGCCATGACGAACATGCTCCAGGCGCAGACCAACATGCTCCAGGCGCATACAGCTCTGGGGCAGAATCAGGCGGCCCTGCTGGCCCGCATTGCCGCCATGGATAGCCGCTTTGCCGACATCGACCGCCACTTCGTCGACATCGACCGCCGCTTCGCCGACATCGACCGTCGCTTCGTCGAAATGGAACGGAGTAACTCCGAACGCTTTTCCCGGATTGAGGCCATTCTCCAACAGCACAGCCAAATCTTACAGGCGCTCACGGACGCGATCCGTGAAAAGATCGGTTTCCAGGCCCCCGAAAAGCCGCGATCCGCTGAGTAAGAAACGCGTCATTTCGCCTTGCCCAGGTTCCGGTTGGCGAATTCCAGATACCGCTCCCAGTCATAGCGCGTCACGTCGTGCTTGCCGGAGCGGATGTGATAGGCGATTCGGCCCATCACCGGCTGGTTCACCTTCGGCATTTCCGAGACCGGCAGGCCGGACTTGCTCACCAGGCGATAGACCGGGTCGGCGTGCTTGCAGGCCAGGAATTCGCCGCGCGGGTCGGCCCAGCGGTCTTCCGCAGCGCTGGCCACGTAGACCGGCCGCGGGGCGATCAGGGCGATCAGCATGTGCTGATCCACGGGCAGATCGTTTTCCTTGTTATTGAACTTGTGATGGTTGGCGCAGAACCAATGCGGGAAGGAGGTATTGATGCGCCACACGGTTTCGCCGAAGCGGCGGCGGGCCAGGGCGGCGCCGCCGCAGCCCGAGTTGTTGGATATGACGATGGCGAAGCGCTGGTCCTGGGCGCCGGCCCACAGGGCGGTCTTGCCCAGCCGCGAATGGCCCATGAGCACCACACGGGCGGCATCGACGTCCGCGTCGGTTTCCAGATAATCCATGGCCCGGCTCAGGCCCCACGCCCAGGCGCCGATCGAACCCCATTGGTCCGGGTCCGGCCGCTTCTGCCCAGGCCGGTAGTACAGGGGGTGCACGCCGTTCTGAAAGCCGTCGTCGAAATCGGGGTCGAGATCGCCATAGTAAAACGTCGCCAGGCCGTAACCCTGGCTCAGAATTTCTTCGATGGCGAACCGGCTGGCCTCGCTGCCGCGCGATTTCTCGGTGGCGCGGTTGTCCACAATGCCCAGTTTCGGATTGTTGCGCATCCACTCTTTGGACAAGGTAATCTTCGGGTCGGCATGGACGGCGTGGTTGCCGTTGAAATTGGGCACGAGGAAGATCGGCACCGGCCTTTTCGCCCCGGCGGGCAGGTAAAGGAGCAGATGCATCTTCGGGCCGTCTTTCTTGCCCGTGAAATAAATAGTCACTTCCTTGCGAATGGCCTTGCCGCCCAGAGCTTTCTTGTCGATTGAGGTCACTTCAAAGGTCATATTCTTGGGCCGGCCGCCGGGAGTCCGGCCGTAGACGTGGGTTTCGAACAGCTTGACAATCTCCGGCCGGCGTTTTTTCGTCCAGGTGTCGGCATCGGCCACCTTGGTCCCGTCGGCCAGAACCAGGGGGTCCGGCAAGGTGTACTTGGGGACCTTGGCCTCGTCGTAGTTCGGCTGGAATGGTTGGGCTGCTGTCATGGAAACCACCACCACGGGGATCGAGACACTGGAAAGGATTTTGCGGAAGAGATTTTTCATGGGAGTTCCTCGTGGACTGGGCCGCCTGCGGCTTAGATCTGAAAGTGCCAAGCCGCCAAGCGGAGGATTTTCCTCCACCCTGGAGGATATTCCACCAGTTTGTTTTGTTTATTTCACAACCAGAATCTTGGTCAGTCTAACACAACTTGAACGATGTCAAGGACTAAAAAAATATCCAGGGAAAATATCTTTTTTGGCCCACCATTCGCTCTTTCCA
>CAZFGM010001079.1:0-1898 GCA_964518515.1 uncultured Alcaligenaceae bacterium
ACCACCCCGGCGACGTCAAGAAAGGCAAGGTCACCAAGCTCACCAACTTCGGCGTGTTCGTCGAGCTGGAGCAGGGCCTGGAGGGTCTATTACACATCTCCGAGCTGGCCGACGAGAAAGTCGAGAGCCCCGAGGAAGTGGTCAAGGTCGGCGACGAGATCGAGGTGAAGATCCTGCGGGTCGATCCCGCGGACCGGAAGATCGGCCTGAGCCGCAAGCGCATCGGCGAGCCGGAAACGAGGGAAGCCGAAGGCGGCGAAGCGGGTCCGCCGCCGGGCCCGGGCCCCAAGCCCAAGGAGCGCGAGCTGCGCGGCGGCACCGGCAGCGGCTCCGGACAACTGATCTCCATGCCCGGCGACGCCAAGAAAGACGGCTGATTCACAAAGGGAAAAGGCAAAAGGCAAAAGGCAAAAGGAGAAGTGTTTTATTACTTTTGCCTTTTCCCTTTTGCCTTTTGATTCGGGTTGCACCGATTGTGCCGGGGCTGGCTGTTGTGCCATGCAAGTGCCCTGGCAGGGTAATGGCTGATGAACGAGGCCTGCTGGCCGGGAGACCTCGCCCGCCGCCCAGTTCCTTCGCCTCCAACTCCAGGCCAATTCGGGTCGTGACGATACCTACTTCCGATTGGCATTGCCATTGACCTGCGTTAAACTATTCCTGGGTGGTGTGGAGCCGCTGCCGCGCACCCCTTGGACCTTTGGAACCTCCCCATGACACGACCGCGCCGGCCACGAGGTCCTTCCGTTCAATCTCCGCTGGAAACCTATCTCCGCGAGATCAATGAAACTGCGCTTTTGAACGCCGACGAGGAAAAACAACTCGCCTATCGCATCGAAGAGGGCGACAGCGAGGCCCGCGATCGCATGGTCCGCGCCAACCTGCGCTTGGTGGTCAACATCGCCCGCAGCTACACCGGCAAGGGGCTCTCCCTGCAAGACCTCATCGAAGAAGGCAACCTCGGCTTGCTGCGGGCCGTCGAGGGCTTCGACCCCACCATGAACACCCGCTTCAGCACTTACGCCAGCTACTGGATCAAGCAATCGATCAAGCGGGCGTTGGTGAACACGGCCAAGACGATCCGCATCCCGGCCTATATGGTGGAGCTCTTGGCCAAGTGGCGCCGCGCCAGCGCCAAGCTCCAGGACGAATTGGGCCGGCCCCCCACCCACGAGGAGATCGCCAAAATCCTCAATCTGCCCAAGAAGAAACTGGCCATCATCAAGAAGGCCATCCGCGTCTACAACTCCGCCCCCCAGACCGAGCAGACCGAGGCCGGTTGGTCTTTGGACGAGATGATCATGGACGGCCATTCCAAGTCTCCCGACATGGAAATGGTCGAAGCCGATGACCTCACCCACGTCCTCCACATGCTCGACAAGATGGACAAGCGCGAAGCGACGGTCCTGCGCATGCGCTTCGGCCTCGACCAGGAGGAGCCCAAAACGCTGAAGGAAATCGGCGAGTGCCTGGGACTGACCCGCGAGCGCGTCCGCCAGATCGAGAGCGAGGCCCTCAGCAAGCTGAGCGAGAGCATGCAGGCGGAGTGATCACGTTGAATGGCATTTTGTCATCCAACTTTCGAAGCTACAACATCTTAGCCCGCCTTGGTTTGTGGCCATTTTTTTGAGTTGAATCACACTTTCGCTTTCCCTCAAGCGCCAGAACCTGCGGCGGTGAAAATTGGATAACAAACATAACAGGTATGTCTCGATCGTGTTAGTCAAGCGCAATAAAAAAAAGGACGATTGTCACAACTGCCTTTGCTCCAGAGCGTTAGAACAAATCCGTTGGCGAGCCAGTTGATCGTTGACTAACATCGCCGGGCCTATTCGTGTTAGCAATCGTAATTTCTCAAAAATCCTGGGAAACTGGCGCAGCTGCGCGGAGGATCGTTTTGT
>CAZFGM010001080.1:0-1890 GCA_964518515.1 uncultured Alcaligenaceae bacterium
CGGGCGAATTCACCACGGCCGACACCCTGGCCCGCGGCGAGGCCGACGCCGCCCTCATCGTCGCCTCCGACCCGATGGGCAACTTCTCCCAACCGGCCCGCGAGCATCTGGCCAAGATTCCGTTCATCGCCCTGGACCCCAAGGAAACGCCGACCGTCCGGGCCGCCACCGTGGCCATCACCACCGCGACCTACGGCATCAATACCGGCGGCACCGTCTACCGCATGGACGACGTGCCCATCCCGCTGCGGCCGGCGTTCGACTCGCCGTACCCGAGCGACGAGGAAGTGCTCAAGCGGATTGAGAAGTGGATACAGGAGCTGCAAATCGGCAAGTGAACATTAAATACTAACTCGGGGAGGTAGAAATTGGCCAAATATGAGGTGATCATTTGCCCCGTCCCGGCGGATCTCGATTGGTCCGGAGACAGCGCGATGGTTCCTGTCACGCAGTCCCCCGCCGCCGGCGTTGTCGAGGTGCGGCATCACACCCTGAACTGGCTAACCCGCTTGGACGATGCCGACTGGGACGACGTTGATACCCCGACGTGATTGAGATGACTCCTCGGTTTTATTCTTGCGCTCCTGCCTGTGAAAACACTTTCACAAAGCCACAGTTTGCTTGCGGAGAAGCTCAATTGCCTTTCACAACCACGGCCGGTAAAATCTATTCGTGAACCTTTTTATCAGCCATGCCTGGAAAGATCGTCCCCTTGCTCGGGAACTGGCCGCGCGCCTGACCGAGGCTGGATTTCATGTTTGGGACCCAGAGGAACAAATCGATCCTGGCGATAACTGGGCGAAGAAAATGGGTAAGGCCCTGGAGGAGGCGGATTTCATGGTGATTTTGCTCACGCCAAAGGCCCTGGATTCGGACTTGCTGCGGCAGGATTTGCAATACGCCTTGTTCAAGCTGAAATTCCAAGGACGGTTCTTTTCGGTATTGCTGGGGCCGACCTTTTCCTCCCGCGAAGTTCCCTGGATTCTTTTCAAACTTCCGCACCTGCAAATTGAGTCGAAAAAGGAGCTCGATAAGGCGGTAAACGCTATTCAAAAAATGGCCCTCGTATGCCAATAGAATCATCCTCTCCCAAGGAAGTCTTCCTTTCACATGCCAGTCAGGATCATACCGTAGCACGACGACTCAAGGATGTGGTGGTTGGCCACGACGTTGCCGTATGGTTCAGTCCGCATCACATACTCGGCGCTAAAGAATGGCATGATGAAATCGGCAGAGCCTTGGCCCGTTGTGACTGGTTCATGCTGCTCTTGACGCCTCATGCTGTGAAATCAATGTGGGTCAAGCGCGAATTGCGTTTCGCTCTTGAAAGGAGCGGTACACCGATCGGATCATGCCCTTGCTTTTCAAGGAATGTGACCCGACCCCATTGTCGTGGACACTTTCTCAGTTCCAACTAATCGATTTTCGGAAGAATTTATGGAGAGGATGTCAAAAGTTGCTGAAAGTGTGGGGCATAGAGTTAAACAAGAAAGTCCGTAAGAAACTCGACAAGTAGACTCCAATGCCCGCCGCACCCTTCAACCTTGTCAGTCCCTGGCCGCCCGCGGGCGATCAGCCGCAGGCCATCGCCAAGATTGTGGCCGGCTTCGCCGCCGGGCAGGGAAACCAGACCCTACTCGGCGTCACCGGCAGCGGCAAGACCTTCTCCGCCGCCAACGTCATCGCCCAGCTCAAAAAGCCCACCCTCGTTTTGTCGCACAACAAGACGCTGGCCGCCCAGCTCTACAAGGAATTTCGCGGCTTCTTCCCGCGCAACGCCGTCCACTACTTCGTCAGTTATTACGACTACTACCAGCCGGAAGCCTACATCCCGCAGCGCGACATCTACATCGAGAAAGACGCCCTCATCAACGAGAACATCGACCGCCT
>CAZFGM010001081.1:0-1890 GCA_964518515.1 uncultured Alcaligenaceae bacterium
TAATGCGGCTGCCGGAACTTTCATGGTTTTCTGTTTTCAGTTTAGCCCGTAGCGGAATTCGCCAGAATTCCGCTACGCCCTGGGAAACCGGAATTCTGGCGAATTCCGCTACGGGAAAAGTGAATTTATTCGGCATTCGGCATTCGGCATTCGAAATTCGGCATTCGACTTTGGGTTTGTCGCTTTCCTCATGCGGCAAGTCCATTTACCTCTCTCTTTTCACTACCCAGACCAAGGAGGGTCCGATGTTCTACCAGACCGAGGCTAAGCCGCAGGGATGGCGGGCCGTGGCGGTCTTCGACGACCGCAACGATTGTCTGCTATACCTGGGCCGTTCTTCCACCCAGGTGCGCGCGGGCTTCACCGAGGCTTTTTTCGAGCTCCTCGACGATGAAGAACGCGAGCACGTGCGCTCCATCTCCCTTCAGCGCTGGCACGGCGCCCCGGATTCCGGCCGCTGGATGCACTTGACCCATCTCAACATTCCCCTGGACGTCAAGCTGGCGCGCACCGCCTGAGGCGGCCCAAGCGCACTGCTTGCACGCGGGCAGGAATGAGGGTGGCACAGGCATCTTGCCTGTGCGACGCACCGGCTAGAAGCCGGTGCCACCCAACGGTTTCCTGCCCCGCACGGAACATCCCGGCATCATAACCATTCACTCTCCCTCTCCCCTTGGAGGAGCGCCGTGGGCGACGGGTTGGGGTGAGGGATATGATGCCGGGTTTTTGTTGGAGCGAGCCATTGGCCCTGGCCGGCGAAAACTGACGAGGGGGACTTGCATTTGCGCGCGAAAACCCGAACAATGAGAAGGGGAAGTCCCTCCGCTCGCGTGGGCGACGGGTTGGGGAAACCAATCGACACCAGCGCCGCTTTCGAGTCGATCACCCGCACCGAGGTGCTGAAGATGAATTCCTATAGTTCCCTGTGCGACGACTTTGGGATCTACGTCTACGTGAACACCAAGATGGATCTCCCTTCCGGACGGGAAACCGTCCTGCACTTTTTCGACAGCTTGCAAAAGTCGTTTCCGCAGTTGACCGACTTCGAGTGCCGGGAAAGCGGCGAGTTCGTCCTCGAAGAAGACCGCGAGAAGGGCAGCTACCGCTGGGTGACCTTGGAAACGCGGCGGATTTGCTCGGGCTACGTCAACCCGCCCAGCGTCGAGGAAGCCGACGCCCACCACGAGCGCGTCCTGGAAGTGGCCCCCTACCACCTGGATTTCAGCCCGCTCGACTGCGAGGCCCTGGACGTGCTCTTCGCTTTCGACTTCAACTTTTCCGGCAATCACGACGAGGTCGTGGCCGAGGCCTTGGGCCTGAACACCACCCTGGAAAGCCTCACGCAGCTGCCCGGCAGCCGCGTCATCAATTACGAGCCCTCGCTGATGCTCTCCCTCGATGAGAACTGCCGCCTCCAGTGCCGGCTCAGCATCGAGACCCGGACCAACGCCTACCAGATCCGCACCGGCCAGTTCCCGGAAGCGCCGATCAGCGTCTACTTCACGGTCCGGCAATACTGGGGCCGCCAGCCGTTCAAGACTTTCAACGACTCCTACAAAAACCAACGGCGCATCTGCCAGGAGCTGGTGGACAGCCACATCATCCCCGCCGTCGTCCGTCCCCTGGCCCAGACCATCGCCACCAAGCAGTAGTTGTCAGTCGTCAGTCGTCAGTCGTCAGTTGTCAGTCGTCAGTCGTCAGTTGCTCCAGCTGGCAAATGCTTTACATGGACTTTAGCCCATATTTCTCACCACTTATACAAAGTGACACAGTGTTTTACGAGCCGCGACCGTGAGGGAGCGGTTATCGATGCCCGCTCCCTTACGGTCGCGGCTCGTTAGACACTTATACCGGATCGGCGCTAGCGCATGAGTCAAGTTTATCAGCCCC
>CAZFGM010001082.1:0-1887 GCA_964518515.1 uncultured Alcaligenaceae bacterium
CGGGCCTGAAAACCGGGAATCCGACATCAAACCTGCAAAAAGCGCAATGGTATTGGTTGCGTGCCGTTTTCGATGGGGAATCCCAATTCGACGGCATGACGTGTTACCGAAGCCATCGCTGGGTTATTTACCTCGAACCAGATGCCGCCGGTTTTCTCTATGCGGAACGGCACGAAGGGTTGGCGACGCAGATAATCGTTGAGAGTATCGAAAAGCACGAGGACTCCTAGCCGTTGGCGGCGTTCAGGGGCTCTACTCTCGCGATGAGTTCGTAATCAACCCGCTCGTGCCGTTCCGGTACACGGGATTGCGGATCGTCATCCGGGGCCACGCCGATGAGCAAGATGGCGTCGGCCACAAGATTCCAGGTCGGTTCGCGGATGTCGAAACAGCGGCCATCAGTCAGGTAAACGCGGAATGGTTGAAATGGCCGCTCCAGGATCCGTTTACGCAAGTCGGCTGCGGTGATCATGGACGCTCCTGTCAACGGTTCGTTGGCCATTATTGCAGGACTGGCGGGCAAGGGCAAGGAGCGTCGCATTTTTTGGTTCGGCGATCTGCAAACCGGAAAGGCCCAGCATGTAGTGGACGAAAATGGCGACTTCGCCAGCATCCACATCGAGCGCATCCAGATTTCTCCTGATGGTAAATTCGTGCTGTACGCCTCCGGACCGGAACACAAACTCATCGATCTCGCCGAGAAAAAGATTCGCTGGAAGGTACGGAGCAAACTCGAGGTTCTTGCCTTTTCTCCTGGCGGCGTTTTCGTTGCTCAATCCGAAAAAGGTGCCCTTTATTTGGGTGCGTTCGAAGACATGCTGAATGGAGTCAAGAAATTCAAGCCCAAGAGGTAAGACAAACCGAAGGTTACGGCTTGGCGATTCGTGTCTTTGGTGGGGATCGTCACCCCATGTGTTTGGTCTATCTGCTCCACCGCTCCTCATTGCACCGGGCAATTCCCCACCGTACACTGGACCGCCATGCAAACACCCCACGAAACGAGCAGACCCGGGCTGGTGCGCGCTCTTGGGCCGTGGATGGCGACGGCCGTGGTCGTCGGCACGGTGATCGGCTCGGGGGTGTTCAAGAAACCGCAGGCGGTGGCGGAGGATTTGCCGCACTTCGGCTGGGTGGCCGTGGTGTGGATTCTGGGGGGGGTGCTGACCTTCCTCGGCGCCCTGGCGCTGGCCGAGGTGGCGGTGCTGTGGCCGCGGGCGGGCGGCAACTACGTGTTCCTCCGCGAAGGTTTCGGCCGGCCGGCGGGCTTTCTGTGGGGCTGGGTCGAGTTCTGGATCATCCGGGCGGCATCGCTGGCCGCTCTGGCCACCGTGTTCACCGAATCGCTGCACGACATCCTCAAGGCCACCGTGGTCAGCCGCGGCGAGGTGCTGTCCTTCTGGGAGCTGCGCCTGATCACCCTGGTGGTGCTTTTGGGACTGGCCCTGGTCAACATTCGCGGCGTGCGCTGGGGCGGCGGCTTGCAGTTCTTCATCACCAGCGTCAAGGTGGCGACCTTGCTCGCCATCCTGGTCTTGCCGTTGGTGATCCTGGCCCTGGGCCGGTCGCTCGAGCGGGCGCCGACCGAGGTGGTCGGCCTGCTGACGCTGACGCCGGGGCTGGATTATCCCGCGAACCTGCCCCTGGCCGCCCTGTATCAACACCAGGCCCTGGCCAAAACACAGCACGACGTGAATTTAGGACACGTGCTGTCCGCCTTCCTCGGCGTCTTGTGGGCCTATCACGGCTGGATGAACATCGCTCCCGTGGCCGAAGAGGTCAAGCATCCGCAACGCAACATTCCGCTGGCCCTCTTGGCCGGCACCAGCATTATCATTTTCCTTTACCTCGGCGCCAACCTGGCCTATCACCTGGTCTTGCCCCCCTGGG